>JAYUFI010001094.1:0-8263 GCA_043738805.1 Planctomycetaceae bacterium
CAGTCGGCGGCTCACAGTTCGGAAGGCTCAACGACGTCGGTCGCGCGGTTCTTTCGTTCGCTGGGGAGTCACGAAGCGGGGGCTGCTCGGTTGGAGAGCCGGATTCGGTCGATCGTCGCCACGCGAGTCGGGCAGCTCGACATGAGCGACTTGCTACGAGTTCAAGACTCAGAGTCTGGTCCGTCGGAAAACAAAGTTGGTGTGCTGGAAGACCTCTCACGCGAGATTCGCGATCAACTGCAACGAGGCAAAGCGGACGGCGAGGATCTGCTCGAACGAATGGGAATCGAAATCGTCGATGCGCGGGTCAAGCGGATTAACTTCCCGCTGGGGAATCAGCAAGCGGTGTTTGAGCGGATGAAGTCCGAGCGTCAGAAGATCGCCGATCGCTACCGCAGCGCAGGGCTCGCCGAGAGCACGGTCATCAAGAGTCACGCTGATCGCCAACACGCCGAACTGATCGCGAAAGCGGACGCCGACGCCGAACGCATCCGAGGTGAGAGCGAAGCGGAAGCAACTGCGATCCTCAATCAAGCTCACGCCGTCGATCCGGAGTTCTACCGCTTGCAACGCACCCTGGATGCCTATCGAAAAATCTTGAACGACAAGACAACGCTCGTGCTGTCAGCTTCGAGCAGTATGTTGAAACTGCTAACCGATGGTGTGCCGAATGACGTGAACGTGCCGAAAAACAATCCGATGCCGAAGGACCAATGATTTCGCCCTCAACACCCCACCGAGCTTGCCTCGGTGGTTCCGGGCTTTTGCACTACGAAGCTCCTCGCCCAAGCCGTAGTGCAGAGGCCCGTAAACCACCGAGACGAGCTCGGTGGGGCTGGGATAGCATCGAAACGTTCAGACTCAACTAACCACGAACCTCCCATGAAACGTCTCGCCTTTATCATCGCAATCCTCCTCGTTCCGTATCTGCTGACGGGATTCTTCGTCGTACGCGGAAACGAGACAGCAGTCGTGCGCCGTTTTGGCGCGGTGCTGCGGAATCCGAATAGAGAGGTACGGCAGTGGCCGAGCGGTTGGCATTACGACTATCCGTGGCCGTGGGCGGTTGTTGATCGAGTCAATTTGAACGCCGTCCGCACGCTGAGCGTCGGTAATCTCGAACAGGACACTCCGTCGCAAAGCGGATTTCTAAGAGCGGTCGATCCGGCGCGGCAAGCTCAATTCCTGAGCGGTGACAAAAACATTCTTAACGTGCAGATCAGCGTCAGTTATCGCGTGTCGGATACGGCGATCGACGTTTTTTTGTTTGGTGCGGTGTCTCCTGAACGACGGCTGCGGACGTTGGCTGAGTCCGTACTCGCCGATGCGATGCTGCTCAGCGGCGTTGATTTCGCGCACACGCTCGGACGGAATGAGCTGCGCGAGCTGATGACCTCGCGGCTGCAACAACTGGCTCGCGAGCAACGGCTCGGACTGACCGTCGATGATGTGACGATCGGCAATGTCTCACCGCCGCTCCGCGTGAAGGCGGAGTTCATCGACGTGATGAACGCCCGCGCGGACAAAGAAACGGCAATCAATCAAGCTCGCGCGTATGCCGAACAACGCGAGGCCGAAGCGACGGCGGTCGCGCGGCGAGCGATCGACTCGGCGGAGGTCTTCCGGCATCAATCGGTCGAGGCGGCTCGCGCGGAGGGGGAAAGTTTCTCCAAGTTGATCGCCCAATTCCGCTCCGACGAACAACAAGGCCGCCGTCCGTATACCGAAGCGCGGCAGTTGTCGCTGCGACGCAAGTACCTCGACGTCATGGAAGAAGTCTTCAGCAAAGTCGCCGCCAAAGTGGTGCTCGATTCCGGACAAGCGATCGACTTGACGATCCTGCGCGAACAGAGGCCGAGATGAACTGCTCGCTTTGCCTGCGTGACTATTTCTCGTCCGACACTCTTCCGCCGATGACCGCGCAATGCACGAGCGTGGGGACGATCGGTTCGAGCGTCAGGCCGGCTTCGGTCAGCCACGTTTGAAACTCGCGCGCGGAATACGCTCGCCCTTCGGTGAGCGTGAAGAGTGCAGCCGAGTACAACGCGATCGGCAACGGGCCACTGTGATCGTCGTTGAGCAAGACATCGTGAATCAGCAGCCGCCCACCCGGATTCAATGCGGAGGCGCAGCGTTGCACGAGCGTCCGGCATTCCGGCTCGTCCCAGTCGTGCAAGATGTTCGACAGCAGGCAGACGTCACACGCCGGGACCGGGTCGGCGAACATGTTTCCGGGAACGCACTCCAAGCGATCGGCCACTCCGTATTGTTGAGCCATTTCGCTGGCCACCTTGAGCACCTCCGGTCGGTCCCACACGATCGCTTGCAGCGCCGGATGACGACGCAACCAGGCGATGCTGTAGATCCCCGAACCGCCGCCGACGTCGAGCAATGTCTTCACGCCGTCGAGCGAAACTCGTTCGGACAACACCGGCGCGACATTCTTCGCTCGCCCGGCCAGCGACATCGTGAGGAATCGCGCCGAGGCTTCGACGTCCATCGCCGAGGCGGTTCCTTCACGGAAGATGAATGCGGTGCCGTCGGAGACCGCGCGGTCATCGTGAGCGGACGGGACGACAGGCGAGCCGCCTGTCGCTACGTCGGAGGCTCCCGCCGGACGATTCGTCTTCAACCGAGTGATCATCTCACGCACACCGGGGCTGTCACCGGCCAACGCGATGTAACCGCTGACGTCAAACTCGCGACCAGGAATCAAATGCTCGGACGCTAATGGAGTCAGTTGCAATCGGCCTGGCGCTTCAACGGCCAGCAAGCCCATTGCCCGCAGAGCCGTGACCAACACGACCGTCGGACGAAGTTGCAGCCCGATGTCAGACTGCAACTCTTCAAGCGACATCGGCCGCTCGGCGAGACGCCGGAACAGGTCGAACTCGACCACCGCCGCGGTGAGTAGCTCAGTGCCGTAGCTGCCACGAAAGAATTCAAAGATCGAGGTCGGATCGGATTGAGGAAACCTCAGTGGAGCAAGCATGAGCGATGTCCAACGGTCAAACATTTGGGGTCGGGTTTGGCAAAAATTCCTGACAGATTCAAGCTCGCGTATCCAGACGCCAATTTCCTGGCAAGGACGAATGGCAGTTCCCGGCAGAGGCGCAGAGTTCGCGGAGAAGATTCAGACGCAAACCCTGTTTTTCTCCGCGAACTCCGCAGGAAACTGCTGATTGGTGCTTTAAGACTCCAGGATTTGTGGGCACACCCGCCCCCCTCAACGAAACGCAGTTGCGTTACCAAATAAATCCCATCTTCGGCTTCTTGACCATAGCCGCCATTTTCGGAGCACCTTTCTTCGCGGCGGTTTTTTCCGCCGCCACTTTTGCGAGACGTTTCACCATGGGGACACCACGATCTTCGCTGCGATGGAACTTGCGGTCTTCGTTGGCGAATCTCGCCTCTTTCTCTTTCGAGCCGAAGACCTGACTTACCTTCGCTCCTTTTCGGAACAACGTGTAGCCACCTTTCAGCAATTTGAACGGACGATCGACCAAGCCCAAGTGATCGAACTGCGTGCTCTTCGGCTTGCGAAAGCTCTCGAAGAACGAGGGATAAACGAAGTTGGAAATCCGCACATCGTCCACGAGGAAGTCGGTCTCTTCGACTGCGTCAGCGGCTTCATAAGCCCACAAAGTTCCTTCCGCGTTTTCGGCCCACAGTTGAATGGCGGGATCAACCAACACTTCCCACAGCTCATGGCTCGCGGCCACCGCCACATCGCCGCCATCAGCGAGCGTCGTTTTCACAAAGACGAACGTGACAGGTACTCCAGTCTTCGTCAGATCGTGATAGCCCAAGGCTTGAGGAACGTCCGCATGATCCAGAAAGATGAACGGCCAAGCTCCCTTCGGAATGCTCTTCTTGTTGGCGAAAACCTCCAACTTCGCAGGAGTGCCCCACACCGGAACGAAGTACCGATCGAGTGCCGTCTGCATCGCGGCCACCAACTTCGGCAACTCATACCCCAAGCCGGTAGTTGCTTCATTGACGATCGCAATCGTCGGAGTTCCGCCCGTACCAAAAGCGCGGACAGCATGAGTAACGCTCGCTTGCACCACAGACTGTTTCATCAGAGGCCCTATTCAAAGAGTGGAACACAGAACAGGCAACGTCACGTATCGAACGACGCGACTGAATTCGCACAAGCAGTCTGCCCAGAAGCGGTTCGTTTCACAACCGTTGCTACGAACACCCGACCTCTGGCTTGAAAACCGCTCAGCGCGTCTCCGCCAAATACTTCGCAACCATTTCCGCGCGTAGTCTGGTCATGAATTGTGGAGTCAGGATTGAGCCGTGGTCTTTGCCGGGGTGCATCTCGACCACCGCATCACTGCCGAGTTTCTTCAAGCTTTCGCCGAGCAGTCGCGTGGCTCCTTCGAGGTAGAACGTGTCAAGGTCGCCCATGTGGACGTGCAACTTGCCACGTAGTTTGGGGCCGAGCGTGGGCCAGTTCCGTTCGAGGATCAAGCGGATGTCGTACTGCTCCCACGCTTTCGCCGCGTCGGTGTTGACTGCTCCGGTACGCCGATCCCAAATGCGGATCGGCTTGCCGTCCGCGCCGCGCGGACTGAAGACCGCTTCAAAGCTGTGAAGCTGACCGCCGGGGCCGAGCACCTCTTCCATCAAGTCGAACTCGCGATACCACAGCGCCGGTTGATTGCCGCGTCGCGCGATCGGTCGGCGTTCCCCGTTGCGATCGACGTACATGTTTTCGCCGGGCGCGTAGAGGTTGATGTTTTGAAAATCCTCAAACGTGACCGGGTCGGGCGACGTGCTCCACGTTCCCGCGAAGTCGTCGGGGTGGGAGATCATCACCCACAAGCTCGACCAGCCGCCGGAGGAATGCCCGGTGAGAAATCTCGCTTGCGGTCGAGCGTCCGTGCGGAATTGCTTATCGAGTTCCGGAATCAACTCCTTCACCAGCGCTTCGCCGAACGGCCCGTTGTTGGCCGAGTCGGCAAAGACGTGATGTCCCAGCGGGCAACTCGGATCGAGCGTGACGCGAATGAACTCCACGCCGCCGTCATTGGTCTCGGCGATCGGCTGCGGGCGAACGCCATCAAAGTGCGTCCCGCCGAAACCAGGAATGTTGAAGATCACCGGATACCGCCGTTGCGGCTGAGCGTGATAGCTCGCAGGCAACATCACGGCAGCGTGCTGCGTCACTTCTTGTTTGTGAAACTCACCGAGTAACTTCGAGCGCACCTTCAGATACTTGCACCAATCGTTCTCCAGGAACGGTCGCTCCGGAACGAGCTCTGTGATTGGCAATTCAATCGGCTTGTTCCCCGACGACATCGGCAATGTCACAATGGACGAAAAACCATTTCCCGCTCCGTCACCGATCTTCCGTTCCCACGCATTGAACCTAGCGACCGCCTGCACGCGCCAGCCAGAGAGATCGACCTTCGCCAACGACTGTGGATAAGTCAGCATCTCGTCCGACTTGTCGATGTCGATGAGCAAAGGCTCATACGGCTTCCAATCCTTCACATCGCGTCCAACCAACACTTCCGGATTGAACCAGTTCAACCGCTCACGTGGCTGCGGTCGAGTGTTACTAAAGTACAACACCACCCGCCCGCTGAATGCGTCCGGCCGTAGTGACTTGGCGAATGTCATTTGGAATTGACGACGCGGCGCGCTTGCGGCTTTCGGCTCATCAGCCCGAATTGTGCGATCATTGCGGGGGCTCAGCACCAACATTGTCGCGGCAAATAATACAGCGAAGACGAAACGCATCACTCGAACGAATTGCTCAGCATTCCGGAGAGTTTTCGATTTCATGAACCTGCCCTTGTCGTGATTGAGTGGGACGGCATCGTTATCGCCGAATGCGATGCTTTTCTGCCCTATTGTGGCGTGACGCTCCGCGTCGCGATTCACGACGCGGAGCGCCGTGCCACAATGTGGCTTCGCTGCGCGATATCTCTTATGCCGCTCAGACCGTGACCACCAAGTTGTCTCGATGAATGACTTCGGCATACGGAATGTCGCCGAGCAATTTCGCGATCTCGGCGGTCTTCTTGCCTGCGATCAACTGCATTTCGCGGGAATCAAAATTCGTGAGGCCGCGAGCAAACTCTTCGCCGGTCTCGTCTTCCAAGGCGACGACTTCGCCTCGGTGGAATTCACCTGAGACGGTTTTAATGCCAGCGGCGAGCAACGATTTGCCGCGATGCTCGATCGCGCGGCGAGCTCCGAAATCGAGCCGGAAGCGGCCTTTCGGTTTGACGGTGAAGCCGATCCAGCGTTTCCACGCAGGGACCGCTTTGTGTTTGCCGAGGAACAATGTGCCGATCTCGCGACCGGAAAGAATTTCGTCGAGCACCTTCGGGAGCGTGCCATCCGCGATGATGACGTCTTCACCGACCGCCGTGGCGATGCGGACCGCTTCAAGCTTCGACTGCATGCCGCCGGTGCCGCGCGAGCTTTTCGATTCGACCGCGAGCGTGCGGAGCGCGTCGTCCCATGATTCCACTAGCGGGATCAAGCGGCTGGTCGATTTCGCGGGGTCGCCGTCATACAGCCCGGCGACCACTGACAAAATTACCAACAGCGGCGAATCCATCAGGCCGGTGACCATCGCGGCGAGCTGGTCGTTATCGCCGAATTTGATCTCGGCGATGCTGACGGTGTCGTTCTCGTTGATGATCGGCACGACGGGGGATTCAAACAGCGTATTGAGCGTGTTGCGGACGTTGAGATACCGCGCTCGATTTTTGAAGTCGTTCGCCGTCAGCAATAATTGAGCGGCATGATAGCCACGCCGTTCGAGGCAGTCGTTATAGAGTCGAATGAGATGTGCTTGTCCGACCGCCGCCGCCGCTTGCAAGTGCGGCAAATCTTTCGGGCGTTCTTTCAAACCGAGGATTCCGATTCCGGCACCGATCGCACCGCTGCTGACCATCACCACTTTGCGACCGGAGTCGAGAATCCGCAGCACTTGATCGCACAGGGCTTCAATGCGACTGAGATCGAGCGTGTCGTCCGCCTTCGAGAGCACGTTCGTGCCAACCTTCACGACGATTGTCTTCGCCGAATCAATCACCGCTTGGCGAGTCGATTGAGCATTGATCGCTGGTTTGGAGTGTTGTCCCATCGGTCCGTTTCAAATTCGATTGGCGAGTGGCTCTGTCGCGATGTACTACTAGGTTTCAATTTCTTGTCGGCGCGCGTTCATTGTGGCCCTGTCGCGATGTTTAACCGCAACGCCATCGGCGTGCGCGAGGGCCAAACGACTCCCGCTCATGCCGATGGCGTTGCGGTTAAACATCTCAGTCACGACTGCGTGCGGTATAAAGGAATCCCGCCTGTCAGGAAAGTGGCTCGCTTGTCAAAGCCAGATGGATCATGACGCTATGATTTCGTGGTACGGTTTTTCAAACCGTGCGACAAACCAGCACGGTTTGGAAAACCGTGCTACGAATCGGGGCACTTTGATGTCCTGTCAGCGACGCGCAGTCGGTTGGTTTCGGTTGCGGCAGACGATATATCATTCCGTCGCGACAACGCTCGCTGACAAAAACTCTTTCAAAACCCAATCTCATCCGAACGGAAGTCTCTTCGATGGCGGACCTGCATCACGAATGCGGCATCGCGGCGGTTTACTACCTTCCCAATCGAGGTCGTAGTGATCTCGTGCCGAAGGAAGGGCCGACGCAAACATCGCGGCTGATCTCGCGGCTGTTGCTGGATATCCAGAATCGCGGGCAATTGGCCGCGGGCATGACGACGTTCAGCAACGATCGCAATCAGCTCATCGACACGCACAAAGATGTCGGGACCGTCACCGAGGTGTTTCACCTCAACAAGCAAGACGAGTATCAAAACCTGATGAATGAGTACGCCGGCCCGGCGGCGATCGGGCACGTGCGATACGCCACCTGCGGCAAAGACGATCGCAGCTACGCTCAGCCGTTCGAGCGGCATCACATCGAAAAATCAAAATGGTTCAGCTTCGCGTTCAACGGGCAGTTGGCGAACTATTTGGAACTTCGCGAAGAGGTTCTTAAGAACAACGATTTTCATCTGGCTCGCGAGACCGACACTGAAATCCTGATGCACCTGTTTTGCCAGGAGATCAAGACGGTCGGAGAGCCGGATCTGCTGCAAGTGCTGTCGAATCTCGCGCGGCGGTTGGACGGCGCGTACAACATCGTCTTTCTAAACGCGCTCGGCGACATGTGCGTGGCTCGTGACCCGCTGGGGATTCGGCCGCTCTGCTATGCGATCGACGGGCCGCTGTTTG
>JAYUFI010001095.1:0-8257 GCA_043738805.1 Planctomycetaceae bacterium
CCCCGTTCTGGCGAACGTGGCTACCTCGAAACTCAATTCGGAACGACCACTAATCCAACCGGTAGCCTTCCGGGTACTTCGGCTTGATCAGGTCGGCGACGTGCGGGGTCTTGAGCGACGCGAGGTTCGTGACCTTGAGGTTCTTGGCGTCCCACTCGACCTTCTCGCCCCACTCGCCCATCGAGCCGTCCGCTCCGCCGGTGGCGGCGGCCCAGACGGCGAGGTTGCCGAGCAGAATCGTTTCGGTGAGCGGGCCGGCGCGGTCCACGAAGTTCGACTTGCAGATCTTCGGATCGTTGGCTCGCTTCGCGCGGAACAACTCGAACATGTTATTGAGATCGTTGTTCCCTTTGTTCTCGGCCTTCTCATAATCGACTTTGACCTTCTCGACGCCTTTCAGTTCGTAGACGCCGCAGTAGTCGTCGGAGCTGTAGAAGACTCCCTTCTCGCCGACGATCATCACGCCGCTGTCCGAGACCTTCGTGATACCATGCTTCTCGAAGACTTCCATCGGCGGCTTATTTCCCTTGCGGTCGTACCACCAGAACGGAATCGCTGGACGTTCCGACGTTTCAGGGAACTCGAACTTGATCACGGCACTGGCCGGGAAGCTGTCGAAGTCATGGCCCGTTGACTTGGCCTGGACCGAGATCGGATCGCGCAGTCCGCACGAAGCGAATGGAACCGTCAACTGATGGCAGGCCATGTCACCCAACGCGCCACTGCCGAAGTCCCACCAGCCACGCCATTGGAACGTGTGATAGATACCCGGCCAGAACTCACGTTGCGGAGCGACACCCAGCCAGTTCTTCCAGTCGATTCGCTCCATCGCCTTGGCGATTTCTTCCTTCTTCTTCGCGACGATCTTGTCGGCGTTCTCGGCATCGTCCTTCTTGGCTTGAGCGGCGAATTTGTCCAAAGTCATGCGGCGACCGGGGCCTTGAGCCCAGACCGGACGGTTCGACCAGGCGAAGACTTCCTTCAGCGTTCCCAGCACACCCGACTTAATCTGAGCAATCGCTTCGCGTGATGTATCGAGCGCGGTTCCTTGATTACCCATCTGCGTGCAGACGCCGGTCTCTTTCGCGACAGTGGCCATCAAGCGGGCTTCGTGGATCGTGCGTGTCAGCGGCTTCTGCGTGTAGCAACTGATGCCCAACCGCATGGCTTCCAACGTCGCCGGAGCGTGCATGTGGTCCGGAGTGCTGATCGTGCAGATGTCGATCTTCTTGCCGTGTTTCGCGAGCAACTCGCGGTAGTCGGTAAACTTCTCCGCGTTCTGGAACTTGCCGGACTTACCTTTGCTTTCGAGCGTGTTGCGGTCCACATCGCAAATCGCGACGACGTTACCGAATTGCGACGCATGGTCGGAATCGCTGCCCCCTTTGCCACCGACGCCGATGCTGGCGACGTTGATTTCTTCGTTGGCGGACAGAGCTTGTTTAGGAAACGCGAGTCCGTGACCAACATACGCGCCGACGCTGGCGACGCTCACGTTCCGCATAAATTCACGACGGGTCGAAGGCTGACGCATACCCAGAGTTCCTCGCTGAAAGTGAAAATGAATTCCCGAAACCAAACGGGTGAAGACATTACCTTTCGCAGGGGGGCTTCGCAATCAACGTGTGCCGATCGAAACCTAGCTCTTGTCGATATCAGCAGCAGGCAGCACGCGAGTCCCAACTCGCTCACCGGCAACCGCTCGTTCAACGTTGCCCAGCTTTTTGTAATTAAACACGACGATCGGAATGTTGTGTTCCATGCAATGATGAATGGCAGTGGCGTCCATCACCTTGAGGTTCTGTCGCAAGAAGTCTTGGTAAGAGATCTCTGAATAACGAACGGCGTGCGGATTTTTTTCCGGGTCTTCCGAGTAGATGCCGTCAACTTTCGTCGCCTTGAGCAATACGTCCGCTTCAATCTCGCGAGCACGCAGCGCGGCTGCGGTGTCAGTGGTCACAAACGGACTGCCAGTGCCAGCGGCCAAGACGACGACTCGCCCCTTTTCCAAGTGACGAATGCAGCGACGACGAATGAACGGCTCGGCCACTCGCTCCATTTGAATCGCCGTCTGCAGACGTGTCTCAACACCCGCGTTTTCAAGCGCGTCTTGCAGCGCGAGGCCGTTAATCACGGTTGCCAACATACCCATGTAATGGGCCGTCGGTGTCTTGATCGCCGCACTAACGGCAGCAAATTCTTTGCCTCGCAGAATGTTGCCGCCGCCACAAACGATCGCGAGCTGCACACCTTGATCAACAACTCGTTTGATCTGCTGACACATGGTCGTGATCTCGTCCATGTGGATGCCGGTCTCGCCCGGACGACAGAAACTTTGACCGCTGATCTTCAGCAAGACGCGTTTGTAAGGACGGTTGTCAGACATGGGAGACCACCTGGAAATGAAGGGGGGGGGGGGAAACTGGTCATTGGCCGTTGATCATCGGTCATCTGGAAATAACAAAATGACCGACGATCAATGATTGAGTTTCACGTATTCATGTGGATGAGCAACTTCATGCACCATTTTTGTAGCCCGGTTTTTCAAACCGGGTATTTCGATTTCGCTCGGTTTGGAAAACCGGGCTATGAAAACACGCAGAATTTTCCTCACACTCAAACAAAACAGGAGGCTCAAGGGCCTCCTGTTCGCTGACTTTGATTGTTGCCGTCGGAAGACGGAACGACGAACTAGCGGCCGATCACCCAGCGAGTGAAGCTGGTTGCCTTCAAGCCCGCCTCAGCGAGTGCTTGGCTAACCGTCTTGGATTGCTCCTTCGCGAACGGCTGGGAAACCAGCACGCCCTGCTCGTTGTAGAACACGTTCATCTGGCCTTCAACGATCTTTTCGATGATGTTGTCTGGCTTACCGGTCTTCTTGGCCTCGCTACGCAGGCGATCTCGTTCGGCATTGACGACTTCCGCCGGAAGTTGATCAGGGAGCGTCGCGACCGGCTTCATGGCCGCAATGTGCATCGCCACGTCGCGCAACACTGGAGCGGCTTTGTTATCGCCAGCGGCTTGAAACAAAACCCCCTGCTTGCCGTCGTGGTGAACGTATCCGCCAACCGGCCCGGTGACGCGAATGATTCGCGAGAGCACGATCTTCTCACGAATCGAATTGACCACGTCTTCGTAAAGATTATTCAGCGTCTTGCCCGGAGCCTCTGGAGCCGGTTGAGTTAGCAATGCTTCAGGTGAATCAGCGCCCGGACCGTTCAACAGTTGCAACGCACATTGACGAGCGAGTGACACAAACGCCTCGGCACCGGCCACCGGAGCGGATTCGCACTGCAACTCGATCATCACTGCTTCGGAACCATCAGCCTTCATCTCAACGATGATTTTGCCTTCGGACGTCGCATTGTCGGCTCGCTTGAGCATCACCTTCTTGAACTTACTCTTCAGAATCTCAACAGCCTTGTCTTGATCGCCACCCGCTTCAGTCAGAGCTTGCTTGCAATCCATCAACGGCAAAGTAGTCAGTTCGCGCAGCGCCTTGACGGAAGCCGCAGAAATATCAGCCATATCATTTTCTCCTCAAAATCGAAAAGCGGTGAAGACTCCAGCCATCACCGCAAGATGTTTGTCGCAAACCGTGGCACGTTACTGAGCGAATGAGAAGACCCGATGAACGGAGCCCAAACAAACGGCTTCGTGCGCAGTCGGTCAACTAGGCTCTGTCCCGTAAATCCACAGGACGGGCACTCCTGCCCGTCGAACCACCGTAACAACGAAGGGCAAGAGTGCCCGTCCTACAATATCCATCTCTGCCATTTGCGGGACAGAGCCTAGCGTGACGGAACAGCTTTCGGCTCTTCCGCAACGCTGTCCTTGTTCGCTCCATCAGGCGTCCCTTTGCCAGCCTGCACCGCTTCAGAAAGGTGTTGCAACACCAAGCGAATCGAGCGAATGCTGTCGTCGTTGCCTGGAATCGGCAGATCGACCAAGTCGGGATTGCTGTCGGTATCGATCAGCGACACGACCTTGATCTTCATGATCGCGCATTCCTTCACGCAATTATGCTCCTTGGTAGGGTCAATCACGACCACCGCTTCGGGCATCCGGTTGAGGGTGCGCATGCCATTCAGATTGCGAAAAATCTTTTCGCGTTCACGGCCCAGCGTCGACTGCATCTTCTTCGAGTACGAATTGATTTCACCGGTAGCCACCAGATTTTCGAGTTCTTCCAACCGCTTCAGGCGATTGCGAATCGTCCGGAAATTGGTGAACGTGCCGCCAAGCCAACGCTCGGAAACGAACGGCATTCCGCAGGCTTGGGCGGCTTCGATGATCGGGTTCTGAGCCTGTCGCTTTGTGCCGACAAACAGGATCAGGCTTCCCTGAGAAGAAACTTTTTCGAGGTACTTCTTCGCCCGCAAGAGACCGCGCACAGTCTCTTTGATATCGATGATGTGAATCTGGTTTCGCTTGCCGTAGATGTACGGCCGCATTTTCGGGTTCCACTTACTCGTGCGATGCCCGAAGTGAACTCCAGCTTCCAGAATGTCTTTGACAACAATGTTCGACACGTTTTCCTCGGCTCCTTTCCACCTCTCACGGCAAGTCGCTTCGTCCGAAAGTTCGGAAACCGAAGACCGCAGTTGCGAGAAGCACACCCTCTCTGGGAAGGCGTTCGAAAGATTTCAAAAGGCCACACAACAATCCCGACTGGACTCACACCGAGCACAGCACAAGGGGCGGGATGGTATCGGTCTATCAGAAGACCGTCAAACCACGGTGGTTACACGCCACTTGGCCAATTGCGTTACTCGGTACTCTGCAGCAGTCCCTTGCTCGATCGCCGCTCGCATTCCTTTGAGCAAGTCTTGGTAAAAAGCAATGTTGTGCCAGGAGACGAGAACCGGCCCCAGCATTTCACCGGTCATGAACAGGTGCCGGAGATACGCTCGACTGAATCCCGTGCAACATGGGCAATCACACTCAGGGTCGAGCGGTCCCGGATCGCGCTGGTGCTTGAGATTTCGCAACCGCAAAGCCCCTTGGCTCGTAAACGCGAGGGCATTACGTCCATTGCGAGTCGGCATCACGCAATCGAACAAGTCGATCCCGCGACAGACTGCTTCGAGCAAATCAGTCGGTGTGCCGACGCCCATCAAGTAGCGCGGCTTATTCGTCGGCAACAGCGGTGTGGTGAAGTCGAGCGTCGCGTACATTTGCGGAGGCGGCTCACCCACGCTCAAGCCACCAATCGCATAACCTGGAAAGTCGAGCGGCAATAAGCCCGCTACCGACCGCTCTCGCAACTCGCGATCGGTTGCGCCTTGCACGATGCCGAACAACGCCTGATCAGTTCGCTGATGCGAGTCGCGACATCGCTTCGCCCAGCGAGTCGTCCGATCCACCGCCGCAATGATCTTCTCGCGCGGAGCGTCTGCCGGCGGGCACTCATCCAAACACATGATGCAGTCGGCTCCGAGCAACTCCTGAATCCGCATCGCTCGTTCGGGCGAAAGCTCCAACATGCTCCCGTCGAGGTGCGACTTGAACACAACCTTCTCGTCATCAATCTTCCGCAACGAAGTCAGCGAAAAGACCTGAAACCCGCCGCTGTCTGTGAGAATCGGACCGTCCCAACTCATGAAGTGATGCAACCCACCCAACTCGGCCACCACTTCCGGCCCCGGTCGCAGAGCTAAGTGATAGGTGTTGGCCAAAACCTTCTGCACGCCGACCCGTTTGAGTTGCTCTGGCGTCAAACCTTTGTCGCTCGCCTGAGTGCCGACCGGCATGAATGCCGGAGTCTCAACAACACCGTGCGGAGTCCGCCACCGACCGCGTCGCGCAGAAGTGGTTGCGTCGGTGCTGAGCAGATCAAAATGAAAGCAAGGCAATACGCATTGGCCGGAAGAGTTCATCCACACAATTCCTTGGCCATCATTACTGAGCGGTCGGACACGGACTGAAGTTCCTTTTCGATCAACGCTTCAAGCTCACGTTGGTCAGCTTCTGGTAATTCGACCGTAGTAGAGTCGCGATAAGCTCGCCAGTACGTCATCAGTTTCGAGTGCCGCTCAATTTGGTGACTCCCGAAAAAATAGTCTGCGTCGACTTGTCGGTTGCCGAAGACCGCTTGGTCTTTCGCTCCGCAGTCGGCAGAGGTAACGGGCAGAATTTGAACGCGAGTCATGCGAGTTCGCCTTCGTCTAACGCACACTTTGAAAACAGAAAACATTGAGTAATGGGTCACACCGTCGTCACCGGCAACTGCACGAGGATCGACGAGGGCTTCGGCATCGAGCCGCGTGGGTCTTTGTCTTCTTCGTCAGAGAGGACGGTATCGACCAGGAAGTAGAGCAGTTGGCGGATTTCGTCGGACTCCAGGTCGTCGGCGAGGAGTTCCGCACGGTCACGGGATTTTTCGATGAGGCGTTCGGCCTTCTCGAAGACGCCGAGATCCTCAAACAAGCGGCGAACTCGATTGAAGCGGATGCTGTCTTCTTCCTCGCGGTCGAAGAAGCAACGTTCCATGAGTTGACGTTGTTCGGCATTCGCCGCTTGCCAAGCGAGAGCCATCATGACCGTCGGTCGCAACGCGAGCGCGTCTTGACCGGCGACCAGTTTGTTATCGCTGTCCCCACGCCAATCTTTCAGGTCGTTGAGAATCTGAAAACCGATCCCCAAGTGGCGGCAGAACTGCGGAATCATCTGCTCGTATTTCTCGACCGAACCAGCCATGCGCAAGCCGGAATACAGCGCGGCCTCAAACGCGGGCGACGTCTTCAACGCATAGATTTGCAGCGCATCGACCGGCGTGAAGTCGAGCGTCGGCTTCGATTGCCAATACATCTCGGCCCCTTGCCCGTCGCAAAGTTTGATGTGGGCGGCGGCCATCCGTTCGAGCACATCGCCCGCCACATCACCACCGAGTTCCTTGCGACCCGCAGCAATCAGCTTGTAACCGAGACCGATCAAATGATCGCCGATGTTGATCGCCGGGCCGAGTCCTTCGCTGCGATGTAGCGTTTCACGTCCGTAGCGGAAGAGGTCGTCATCCTCGATGTCATCATGCACGAGCGACGCTTTGTGAAACGCCTCAATCGACATCGCCACGCGAGCGACTGCGTCAGAGAACTCGAATTGAACTTCGCTCGATTCAAAGTTCTTTAAGCGAGAACCGCCTGTCGCGGCATCATAGGCGGCCAACGTGATGAACGGTCGGAACCGTCGCCCGCCGCTCTTGAGCCAGTCGTAAGACACATCTTCGGTCTTGCCGAGCGGCGACGCAGCCGATTCCGGCGTCTTGCTGCGAACTCGCGGCAGTAACCGCTCGAAGTTCTCGTCGAACAAGCGATTGGCCGATCGCATAATTGAGACGTACCCGGTGACACGCGGGTTCGGCATCGGCTCGTATTTGTCAAGCACCTCCCAAATCCACGCTTCATCGAGCGACGTGTTGTGGCAATCGCCCGAATGCAGCGGCACGGCGTAAGACGGCACGCCGGCGATTAGCACTTTGTCGATCGCCTTCTCCAACACGTTCAGGCAGGCGACGCCGAGGATCGCGTCCACGTACCCGCCGACGATGATCTTCAGCACGATCGGAGAACCTTCCGCCACCAGTACTTTGTAGCCGAGTTGCTCGGCCTTCACTTTGTAGTCGGCGATCGAGCAGGCTCCGCAGCGTTCGCAATCGAGCCCGAATTGCGTGTACTCCGCCGGACAACCTTCAGCGTGCTTGAGGCAATGCGGCAGCAACAACATCCGACGCTCAAACGGCGTCGCCAAGAATTGCCGTCGCCAGATCGCATTGCCGATCATCACTGCCGTGAAGCCAAGATATTTTTCCGGCAAGCCCATCTCGTTCAACAACACGCGAGCCCACACCTCGAGCTGTGCTCGATTAAACGGTTTCGACCGGTCGAGCGTCTCCGCATACAAAATCGTTCGAGCCTTCAACGTCTCGCGCAGCTCCAACGTTTCCGGCACGATCTTCAAGTGCGAAGTGCTGGAGCGAATCTTCTTCCGCTTGGGAGTCGGCTCATCGTCGTCGTCTTGGATGTCTGAGGTTCGTCGCTGCGCCGCAACGTCCCCATTCCGGCGCTCGACGGCTTGAGCATCCTCGTCAACGGCATGGCGATGCTCAAGCCGTTCTTCGGTTTCACTCAGATGAGTCATGGCAATCGACATTTTCAACTCTCTATCGCGGGCCAAGCCCGATTGTTGTCCGTAGCGTTCAACTCACTGTCACCGCGTTGACCTGGATGACATCGACACACTCTCTCATTCTCTTTCC
>JAYUFI010001096.1:0-3124 GCA_043738805.1 Planctomycetaceae bacterium
ATTGTTTTGGTTCGCCGCAGGGTCGGGACGGAGTCCCAACCTACGGGGGTCGTGAAACAACAGTTCTGGCGGCAACGGCTCCAGACCAAACGAATCGGACGACCAGAAGAGTTTCAGTTGCGCGGCCGGTTCCGTTTTGCGGAACGTCACGACGAGCGGGCGTTCGGCGAAGCCGGGGATGAACTCGTCGCCGCTGATCCACTGCGGCTGTTTCGCCGAGCCATGCAGCACGCGCCGGCCATCGAGTTCGACCGTGACTTCCCCTTGTACGAAGGCGTGCAGCCGATGCTTGGCCTCCAACCGAATGAGCACCAACCCGCGCCACGTCGCCTCGAACCGCTCGGCCGAGAGCCGCGCATCCGGAGCCGCCTCGTCCCAAGCAAACGCCACGTCCGGGTCGATCCGCGTGACCGCCCGCTCCCCCACGCGATACTCGGCGACGAGTCCGGGACGGAATTCTTCGTCGTCTTCGTCGGCAGCCATCACTGTGCCGAAACAAAACGCGGAGATGACACATGACAGGCAGAACCAACGTGAGTGCATGAAATGGTTGCCTCATCCGGCGTAGACCAGCACGAGTTCGTTATTTTTCAGAGCATCTTTGAAAAGCTGGCACAACCTCGGATAAAGATGAAAGACGCCTTCGACTTCTTCGGCGTTCCATCCTCCTGGCCGTGGATTGGGATAGATGCGCGCCGCGTTGAATTCGTCAGCCGAGAATCTTGCTCGCAATTCTTCAACCGTGATTTCAGAGAGAGCTTGAACCATGTCGTAGACTTCGACCTGCGAGAAGCACCGCGCCGGCCCGTAGGTCGCTTCGACCTTCGTCGGATGACCACCCATGACGACATTGTGAAGTGGGTCATCCTCGTCGTACGACGGCTCCATCGAATTATCGCCCGTCAGCAGAAAATGAAGCGCGTGCCAATCCGAATCGAGATCCACGCGAGAGGTATCTGCGGGAGCTTGTTGCATAGCCGCAAGGAGTTCGGCGGCTTTTTGCTGCATTGTCTCTGGGTCGGCGAGGATCGCAGCCATCACTTCTGGATCAATGCTGGGCATCGAAGAAGAAAAAAGAAACTCCATAGCTTGCCGAGGATCAGCTTCGAGCGAATCGAGTTCCGGTTCGGACAACCTCCGATAAGACACCTGGATTCCCATTTGGATCCTCGCTTCGAAAAAAGTCGGCGGCCTGATCAGCACACTGAATTCACACTGCGGCTCCCGAGTCCGAGCGGGCTTTTGTCTCTTGCCGCCAAGCGTCCTTGGTCTCGTCACTCCATTCGAAGTCCGTTCTTGGATCGTCCGTGAGAGCTTCCAGCAATCCTTGATCGATTCGGCGGCGATTTGCGCGCGTCGTGTCGGCTTCGACCAGCTCTTGGATATAGTCGCTGGGACCGCTTAATTGGCGTTCGGCAACTCGCTCCGCGATGACTCGTGCGACGGATTCGGAGACAGCAATTTGCACCATGAGACACCTCACGCGATCGGGAAAACTTCGCGGTCAGAGTATCGTGAAGCCAGAAAGGAGTCACTTGCCGAGCGTGTTGTGATTACCCGAAGTATTCGAAGGCGTTGCGGAAGAGGCGCATTCCGGCTCCTTCGCCGCGCAGGCCGAGGCGGGTCCAGTGGGGATGTTGCGTGGCAAACAGAAAACGTTCGGGGTGCGGCATCAGGCCGATGCACTCGGCCGCAAGGACACTCTGCCCGGCGAGGTTCGCCACCGAGCCATTCGGGAACGGCAGCGGTCTGAAGCCTGAAGCCTGAAGCGCCAGCGAAGTCGGGTCGGAAGCATCCTTCGCTCGCGCTTCAGGCTTCAATGAGACCGTTAATAGTTCGCGTTAGCAGCCTATTGAAAATCATTGTGGCTCGACGCTCCGCGTCGAGAGTGGCGATCATTCGCCGATAATTTTGTCTGCCGTTCACGATACGGACCATCGTGCCACAATTCTCCAACAGGCGGTTAACCCATCTGCCAATTGTAGCGCCCCAACTCTAGCACCAGCAGGATAATGCCCGCGATCAGTGCTGAAACCGAAACGAACAGCAGGCCGACATAAACATCTGGTGGGGCTTTGGCACTGCTATCAGAGCTTCGACGTGACATGATCGCCTTTCTCAATGATTCCGTTCTTGGCTCGCAACACGACCGAACCGACCGCTTTGTCGGGCGTCACATAAACGATCTTGATCTCACCCAAAAATTTCGCACTTCGTTCACCGGCTGCTGGTCGGAAAACCGACAACTTGTGTCCTTCGTGGAGACCGTCATCGCTACCCAGCGAAAACTCAACAAGGTCCGAGCCGCTGCGACCACCGCGTTTGGTTTCCAGCACTTCGCCTTCAACGGCGGGGGGTGGCGTTTGCATTCCGGCGACCAGTTTGGGGTCAGTCGGGAGGCCGTTGGCCGCGATGATCTTTTGCAGAATGGCATAGTCACCGAGGAGTTTCGCGTGCTTGTCCTGCATCGACTTTTCTTCAACTGTTTTATTGAAGACGATGTCTTCGAGTGCTTTGTTCTTTTCGTTCTT
The DNA here is from genome assembly GCA_043738805.1 of Planctomycetaceae bacterium. Lineage (GTDB taxonomy): Bacteria > Planctomycetota > Planctomycetia > Planctomycetales > Planctomycetaceae > SXKJ01. The sequence continues at coordinate 2,532 of JAYUFI010001096.1, forward strand.
CTGATTAAGCAGCACGTGGAGGTTGTTATTGACCGCTCGTTGAGCGAGCGCCTCATCGCGACGTTGTCGAGCCTCTTCGACCGCCAGCTTGGCAATTGTTCGCTGCTCGTCACGTTCGGTCTTCGCGGCACCGAGTTCTTGTTCGGCGACTTTTAGTTTGTCTTCACTCGTCGCCGCTTTACCAGCCTCCTCCGCAGCCTTCATTTTCTCGTTCGTCAACTCCATCGTGAGCCGGACTTCCACTTGCCGCTTTTCTTCGGCTAATTGTTCCTTCTCGCGAGTCACGTCTTCCAGGTTCTTCGCAACCTTGGTTTTTTCGTTCATCCAGTTTTGCTGTGTCGAGAAGACCGCGCCGGCAAACGCCAGAAAGACGATGCTCAGCACAAGCTGCAAACCGACCAGCACTTTTCCCAGGAATGACATAACTTCGTCCCTCTCGCGTTGCGTTTCGAGCTATTTCTCGTAAGACGCGCGTGTTTCTAATTGATCGTGCCGACGTTGCAAACGTGCCAACACGCCACGCAGTCGGCTCAGTTCGTCTTGCAGTCTCTTCTTTTGTTCGAGCAATTGAAAGCGGTCAACTTCCAACTCCT
>JAYUFI010001097.1:0-3121 GCA_043738805.1 Planctomycetaceae bacterium
CAGAGGCAGAGGTGAGAATCGTTAATGAAACGTCTCTGCCACAAGAATCCCATTCCAGTTGACGCTCCGTCCGACCATCGCGTGCCTTACCGTTGATAACGCTCGTCATGTCATCCCCCTGCATCGTTCGATTGAGTTGTTTGCGAATTACCGACAAGTGGCTGCTGATTTCAAAACGACTTCCGACTGTCGATAAGTAACGTCACCGGCCCATCATTGACCAACTCGACATCCATGTGGGTCTGAAACCGGCCGGTCTGAACCTCGATTCCTTGGCCACGAATTTCGGCGACGAACGCGCGGTACAACTCGTCGGCCAGCTCCGGTCGAGCGGCCTGGATGAAGCTCGGCCGACGCCCCTTCCGGCAGTCTCCCAAAAGTGTGAATTGGCTGACGACCAACATCGAGCCGCCGACCTCGGCCAGCCCCAAGTTCATCTTGCCATCGGCGTCCTCAAACACCCTCAGCCCGGCGATCTTCTGGGCCATGTAAACGACCTCAACTTGGCCGTCCCCTTCCTCGACACCGAGCAGCACCAGAAAGCCTTTGCTGATCCGGCCCGTGACCTCGCCAGCCACCGTGACCGACGCGCGGGAAACTCGTTGCACGACAGCTCGCATCTCATCCCTTTTGGAGTGCGGTGTGTCAGCACCGCTTTTGCTTTGGATCGTCTTTGTGATTCGTTTTCGGTCCAAGGCTAGTCCAAAGAATCCAGAGCGGTGCTGACACACCGCACTCCAAAATCACCACCGCCCTCGCCTGCGCTCTTTCGACGGCAAGACTTCCAAGCACGTTGTCCACCAGCCGGTGAGGATCGTCTCGATGAACTCATCCGGCAAGTGCTCGGCGATCATCTCTCTCGCCAGTTTCTGGTGGTCGTAAGCCAGCGGAATGAATTCGACGTCGAGTGTAGCCCGCTCTCGCCGAGAGCGGAGTGTCGTCCGCTCCGACTGAGAGCGGGTTTCATCTTCAACGTCGGTTCCCCAAACGTCCGCTCTCGGCGAGAGCGGGCTACACTCGCGGGGCAGGGGAGACCGCCCTGCCCTCGCATCGTTGCCGGTTCGGAGCAACGTGTACCAGACGTTGGTCGTGCCATCGTTCTCCGGGCGACCGAGCGCGCCGACGTTGATGAAGCGGCGAGTGTCTGCAGGCGTCGTGCAAGCTTCTCGCTCGCTACTGAGTTGCAAGCTAGAAGCTTGCACTACTGCGGGCCGATTCCACGTTCGTTGCCAATGCAGGCCCGTGTGAGTTCCCAAGATCACATCGCACTCGAAGTCGTTGCAGAGCTTCGTGAGAAACTGAGTGCTCGTGGTGGACTCCCACAAGAACTCGTTGGTCCGACGCGGACTGCCGTGACAGAGCAAGAAGCGGAGACCATCGACTTCAAAACGAATTGCGGTTGGCAGAGAACGCAGCCACGCTCGATGGTCGTCACTGGTGTTGGCCAATGTGTAGTCGTAGCTGAGCTGAGCAAAATGATTGTCTCGCGGATCGGTGTAGCCGCATTGGCAATCGTTGAGTCCGTGACCGATGCTGTGATCGTAGTTCCCTTGCACGACTTCGATCTCGTGCTCGCGAATCAGTTCGCAAGTCCGATCCGGATGCGGGCCGAAGGCACCGAGATCGCCAAGGCAAAACATCCGCTCGGCACCGCGTTGATGAGCATCCGCAATCGCTGCTTTGAGCGCGATGTGGTTGTTGTAGATGCCGCCGAAGAATGCGAGTTTCATGCTGCGTCGTCTTCATTCCCCATTCGATCAGCATGTGCTTGATCGAAGTATTGAACCAACAATTTCTCGGCACGCATCCCAGTCACAATTGCAATGAATGAGTGAAGGAAATTTGCTTCGCATTTCCCGACCAGCACGCCAAGGACGATACCTACCATAAATCCAGCCGCTATCGCCATCTGTTGGATCGGTACGTTATTTCCAAATGGCACATTCTGAAGTACGAATACCAGAAGGCATCCCGTTGCTGAAATCAAAGCGAGGTTGAGTGCGGCAAACGAAATGAGCCCCGCGACCCCCCACCGCTGAATTCGCTCTGTTCGTTTTCGGACAGCTTCAACGAACTCATCATCTGGAAGGAAGCGATCTGGTAAGTACCGACGGAGGAATCGTTCCCGCGCTGTAATGCCCCCTTCGGTCGAATTATTTGAGGTATCCATCGTTCGCCTTCTGTGTTCTATGACGTGATCTTTTTTCAGACGTCGCCGAAGGATTCGTGCAGATTGCTCCGAATTGATAGCAGGTCGCGCACGCTCCGTGAGTGATCGCGAAGCCGCGATTCGCGTCTTCGAGTGTTTGTCCCATGATCGCCTCGCGTGAATCGATCAAGATCGGACAGACGGCGATGCCGCGATCGGTGACGACTCGGCTATGTTGGCAGACGAGTTTCGACGTGTCGTAGCCGACGAGCATCTCTGCCGTCACACGCTCTGTTGCGGAGTAGCCGCAGGTGCGAATTGCTTCGGCACCGAGTTGTAATCGCGGGAGGACTTTCAATCGCGGGAGGTTGTAGCCGTGTTGACGAAGCACCTCGCGAAACTGGCAGAGGACGGCATCGTCTTCCGCATCGTCCCATACGCGCGTCATCGTGATGATCGGCAAGAAGCCGTGTTGCACGAGCATCTCAACGCCGCGTAGCGCACGCTCGAAGGTGCGCGGCCCGCGGATCGGATCGTTGAGTTCGGGCGTCGGACCGTCGATCGAAACGCGGAACTCCAGCGAGTAAAGACTCCCCTGCTCCGCCGCTTGCAGGCGTTCGAGCCAATCGGGCTTGAGCACCGTTCCATTCGTCAGCACCGTGGCCGGGCCAAAGTCGAGCGTTCGTTCGAGAATTGGCACCATATCGGGATTCAGAAACGGTTCGCCGCCGGTGAAGTAAAACTCCTTTACTCCCCACGCGACCGATTCGAGCAGCCGACGTTCCACCTCGTCGAACGACAGAAACTCAAACGAATCATTGTGCGGGCTGCACGAAATGAAGCAATGCGTGCAGGTCAGATTGCAACGCGTGCCCGCGACCTGAAACCACAACTCATCCAGCGAGCCGAGTTCGACGATCGGCAAGGTCATCGTGTTCTCGCCTTTTCGTAGTGCAAGCTTCCAGCTTGCAA
>JAYUFI010001098.1:0-1108 GCA_043738805.1 Planctomycetaceae bacterium
TCCACCGGGCGGGCGAAAGTCGGTCATTGTTGATGACGTCCCCGTGTTGCTGGTGCGAGTCGGAGAAGAGTTCTTCGCGGTCGAGGATGTCTGCTCCCACGATGGTCAGCCGCTGACCGATGGTCCGGTGGCTGACGGAGCGGTCACGTGTTTGCGTCACGGAGCGAGGTTTGATCTGAAGACCGGCGCGGCACTGTGTATGCCGGCCACGAAACCGATTCCGTCTTATTCGGTGCAAGTGCGCGACGGTGAAGTCTTCGTGGGACCGCCGGGATCTGTTCCGGCACCAGTCGTGGAAAAGACTCCGGTTGTGGCGGCCACAATTTCGAAAGTCGACGTCCCTGTCGTCTCCGCATCGGCGGCGAGCGGTGATGCCGTTCCGACTCCTGAGCCGGGTGCCGATGACGACATCCGGTTGATTGAGGCGCTCAAGCAAGTGATCGATCCGGAATTGATGGTCAACATTGTTGACCTCGGCTTGGTCTATTCGGTGAATCGGGACGACAAGAAAATCTATGTCGAGATGACGCTGACCAGCCCGGCATGTCCTGCCGGGCCGCAGATCGTGCAGCAGTCCAAGATGGCCCTCGAACGCTTGCGCGACGTCGATGAGGCGGAGATCAAGTTGGTGATGTCGCCGCCGTGGACTCCCGACCGCATGACCGACGACGCCAAAGATCTGTTGGGGATTTTCTAATTCCCGAGAATTGGCTTCGTTCGCCCAAGAACGCCTGATGAACACCGCTCAAAGCCTCTGCGAAAGTTGTCAGCATCTGCGCGAAATCATTTCGGGCAAGGGCTCACGATTTTTAATGTGCTTGCTCTCGCAAACCGATCCCCGTTGGCGAAAGTACCCACCGCAGCCGGTTCGAGACTGCGCGGGGCATGTGGTCGAGTCCGACAAGCCAACGCGATCATGAGGCTGACGGAAGCGATACGTTGTTGAATGCAATCTCTTGTTTGAACACAAAGCGATGCTCCGCAGTTTCGGAGCCAGGAGATAGTTGGCATGAGCGCCGACATTCGCAAATCGACGGTTGAGGAAATTCGGCAGCGGTTCGATGGGGATGTCGAACGCTTCTCGAATCTGGAGACCGGGCAGACAGCC
>JAYUFI010001099.1:0-8218 GCA_043738805.1 Planctomycetaceae bacterium
GGATTGAGCGGGCAGCCGATCATCGGAGCGGAGTTCCCGATTTGGTCACAGCGTGATCCGCATTCGCGCGCCTACTCAGTCTTGTTGAATGACCTGTCGCAGCAGATGGTGAAGCGGTTGGGACTCACGCCGCCAGCGCATGAATTGGCCGTTTGTTTGAATTGTCACTCGCCCGCGACGACGGCATTTGCTGAAGCAGCATCGGGGCGCGAACGGCATTCGATCGACGGTGTCAGTTGCGAGCAGTGTCACGGTCCTGCCGAGCATTGGCTGACAGCTCATGTCCGCAAAGATTGGCGGACTCGGTCGCCCGCCGAGAAGCAACGCCTCGGATACCGCGACCTGACTGACGTGCTCACGCGAGCGAGCTTGTGCGTCGATTGTCACGTCGGTGGGCCGGGACGCGACGTGAATCACGACCTCATCGCGGCAGGACATCCGCGTCTGTTCTTTGAGTTGTCTGCCTTTCATGCCAACTGGCCCAAGCATTGGCCGCGGGAAGCCGGAGGTCGGGCACTCTTGCCCGACCATACTAGCCCGACGCGCCAGCGAGGGGTCGATCAGGAGGCAGGCAGCGGGAAGCAAACGGCTGCTTCTTCCTTTGAAGCGAAGTTGTGGGCCATCGGCCAAGTGGTGACCGCTCAGCGTTCATTAGAGTTGTTGGCTCAGCGTGCGGCGCATGCGGATGCAAACTCAGCGGCGAGTTGGCCAGAATTGGCGGAGTGGAATTGCTTTGCCTGCCATCACGATTTGCAGGCAGGGAGTTGGCGACAGGCTCGAACGGATCTCAGCCGTGTCAAAGATTCGCTCGCGGGAAATGTCTGGCCGTACGCGTTGATCGAGTCACTGGCGATCGAGACCGATCATGCGGAACTCGTCGGTGATAAATCGTTGTGGCAGCCGTTGCGGTCGCTCATCGGCAGACCGTTTCCTCCACCGGCATTGATTCAAAAGCAGGCCGCAACAATCGCGGCGGAGTTGGGTGTCTGGGCGAAAGACTTAAATCAGCGTGACGCGGCTGATCAGCATTTCTCATCTGCGGCGATCAACAAGCTGCAACTCCGGCTGACCGGCGACGTGGGAGCGAAGTTGATCGCTCGCGATTGGGACTCGGCCACGCAAGTCGTACTCGCGCTGGCTTCGCTACATCACGCGAGCGTTGCCGCGCGGACGAAGAAGACTTCGGCTGACGAAGAGCGTGATCGCGAAATTCAAGCAGTGATCGACTCGATGAATGAGACTCTGAATTTTCCGCTGGGCTTTCAAAGCCCACGTGATTTCGTGGACAAACCAATCGAACGCTTGCAGGCGGATTTGCTGCGTCTGCGAAAGTTGTTGATCTCACCGAAATGAAGACATGCAGGAGATCGCTCCCATGAAATTGAATTGCAAAACAGTTGAAGCACATGGTGATGTCGCCGTAGGACGGGCACTCTTGCCCGTCGAGATTCCGACGACGGGCAAGAGTGCCCGTCCTACGAACTTGTTGCTGAAGTTAATGCTGCTCGTTGCTCTTGCGCCGATGACATTGTTCGCTCAAGAAGCTCCCGCAAAAAGTCCTGCCGTTCAACGGACGTTTCTTGGTGCGGCCAATTGTGTGATGTGTCACAACAACGGCTTGCCGAAGGCGGACGATGCGAATGCGGCGGCACTGGAAGTGCTCGGCTTCACGGGACTGGCGAACGATAGTTGGGTGACGTTGGAAGAACTGAAATTGTGGGCCAATCAGGACAAGCACTCGCAGGCTTTCACGTCGCTGTTGAATGAACGCTCGCAGCAAATAGGCAAGCTGTTGGGGGTCGCGGAGATTCATCGCGACAAACGTTGCTTGGCCTGTCACACCGCGTACCCACTGGCGGCGATGGGGAATGATCCGCATTTGATGCCACCAGAGTTGGTCAAGAATTTTCGGGTGTCTCAAGGAGTCAGTTGCGAAGGCTGTCATTCGCCATCGGGAGATACTCGCGATGCAGCGGGCGTGCTGCCCGGTTGGTATCAGCCGCATACGCAACGCGAGTTTTGGCGGTTCATGGCCACGAAGGAGAAACGTGAGAAGTTTGGCTTCGCCGATATTCGTTCAACAACGGCGCGCACTCGCATGTGTCTGACATGCCATCTCGGCAACGCGGCGGAAGGGAAAGTCGTCACTCACGAAATGTACGCCGCCGGACATCCGCCTTTGCCGGGCTTTGAACTCTCAACGTTCGCGGCGCAGATGCCGAAGCACTGGCTCGATTTTGACAAGAAGCCTGCTGCCGTTCGGAATGAGTTCTTGGAGAAGAGTACCGACGACGCGTATGGCCGCGACTCGTTCAAGCTCGACAACCTGCCTGAGACGAACAACGTCCTCGTCGCCGCGTTGGTGTCGTTCAGCGAGAACCTCAAGCTGTCAGCGGCGCTCGCGGATGAAGCGGCGACGATGCCGGTCGCGAAGCCTGATTGGCCGGAGTTGGCTCAGTTTGAATGTTTCGCCTGTCATCACGATTTGAAAGACAAAAGTTGGCGTCAGCGGCGCACACTGCGCGGTGCTCCCGGTCGTCCGATGTTGCGAGCATGGCCGACAACGTTGACGAAGTTGGCGATCAAACGCGCTGGGCATGACTCGAAAGAATTCGATCAACGGTTGCAGACGATCGAGAAGTTACTCAGCGAGCAGCCGTTCGGTCGCCGCGAACGTTGGCTCGCGACAATCCGTCCGCTGACCGCATGGCTCGACGAGCAAGCGTTGTCGCTCGAACGCAAACCGTTGCCGCGCGATGCGGGCTTCGGACTGCTGCGTGAAATAGCCATCGTCGCCGAAAGCGATCTGTGGGATTACGACTCGGCTCGGCAATTGGTCTGGGCCGCGCAAACGTTGCGTCGTGAGTTATCGAGCGATCGCAGTGACGAGGCTCTCCGCTCGAAAGTCGCCGCGCTGGATTCATCGTTCGCCGAAATCGAGCGGCTCTTCGTGCTTGATCTCATTCAAGGTCGCAAAGCTCAGCAGCAATTGCCCGGCTCAACAAAGAGCCGCGACGTGCAAGAGGTTGATCTCGAAAAGACGCTGCCGCCGATCGCCAACTACGATGCCGCACTCTTTCGCGATCAGTTCCGCAAACTCGCGACAAAGCTTGTGCCTGTTGGTCGAGAGTGAAGAATCGCGCGTTCAAATTTCCTCTTGATGAGAGACCGTATGTACTTCCGAAAGCTACTTGTTGGACTGGACCTTGAGGTCCGTGATCTCCGATCTGAGGACGACATCCCCGTTGCGACTCGCAAGGTGTTTGATCGAGCTCTGGCAATCGCCGTGGCTCAGCGTGGTCAGTTGAAACTGTGTGCTGCCGTCGAAGGTCTTGATCTGACTCGCGTTCCCGCGTCCCCGCAGCAAGTGAATGCGCTAACCGGATACCTCGCCGAAAGACTGGAGTTGCTGGAAGAACAAGCGCACGAAGCAGGCGTCGAATGCGAGTCTGATCTGCTGGGCGGAGTCGCGTGGGTTGAACTCGCTCGCGAGGCGCAGGAATTTGATGCGGACTTGTTGATCGTCGGCGCGGGAACTCGTCCCGATCGGATCGGTTCAACAGCGTCGAAGCTGTTGCGATTTGCGAGTTGTCCAGTGTTGATCGAACAAGCACACGAGCCGAAATCAAAACCGCATCCGACGAATGAAGTGGCCGCCGCGATCGCAACCGCAACGAGTGATGAAGACGATCCGGAACCGCCGCATGTGTTGATCGCCGATGACTTGAGCGACGTCGGACAACAAGCGTTGATGTCGTTCGTCGGCAGCGGATTGTGGCGCGATACGAAATGCTGGTTGGCTCACGTGGTTGAACCGATTCGCTGGCCCGAAGCCTGGCGCTACGGACGTCCCGAAGCAGAAGTCGCACAACAACAAGCTGATCGAGTCGAGTCGGCTCGGCAAGCGCTGTATCAACATCTCAACATCACCGATCACCGCACGATGACGTATGGCATCCTGCCGCACGTGCTCGAAGGAACTGCCGTCGAAACGTTGCAACGCCTGATCGGTGAATGGCAGATTGATCTGCTCGTCTGCGGAACCGCCGCGCGCGCGAATGAAACACAAATCGGATTTGGTTCTGTGGCCGAGTCACTTTTGCCGCACGTTCCGTGTTCCGTGTTGGCGTTCAAACCCCAAGGAAAGTTGGCGAAATAATTTCTCGATCAGTAACCCGAAGCGTGAGCGAGGGCGAACGCTTCACATCGCCCGGAAGTCGGAGTCTTGTGAAACGCCTGCCCTCGCTCACGCTTCGGGTTACAAAGTAGGAGACAATACGATGCCACTTTCTCGCCGTGAATTTGCGATGGGACTCGCCACTGTAACGACGACGTTGCCGCTGACCGGCATTTCTGCGCCGATCGCTGCCGAGGAACCTAAGCAGCCGACCGAACCGATCAAACCTGATCCGCTGCGAATGGAGGCCGCGCTGTGGCTGGAGTTGATCCGAACTCGATACCTGGACCCGCGATTGACTCCGGAAGTGCTGACGCTCATCGCCGGAGACGTGCTCGGCGACATCATGCACTGCCGCAAAGTCAGTTCGTTCCCGCTCAAGAATTCCGACGCCCCGTCGTTTGTTATCGCCGCGTGGACGTCACCCGCGAGTTGAGTGTGTGACATTCAGCAACGGAGCGTTGAGCAGGCGGCTTGCCTGCTCGTGTATCTGAGTGCGGGCACAGGCGAGCCGCCTGTGCTACGTTTTCAATACATTATCGCCCGCGATGTTTACTCAGCGTTCGCTCGTAAAGCCCCAACATCTTGGGAAGCATTTTATCGAGGCTGTAGTTCTCTTGGATCATGTGCATGCCGGCGTCGCCGAGGTGACGATACGCGGCGGGATCGTCGAGAACTTGTAGCGCGAGTTCGCTCAAACGATCGACATCGAAGAAGCCGCCGAGCAAACCGTTTTCGCCGTGGCGGATCATCTCTTTCACCGGAGCGGTGTCGGATGCCAGCACCACCGCACCACACGCGAGCGAGTTCATCAGCGACCAGCTCAACACGAACGGCACCGTCAAGTAGATGTGCAGGTCGCCCATGCTGATGATGTTGGCCAGATCGTTCGGTTCGACGCGACCGGTGAAGATGAAGCGGCTGAGATCGTAGTTGTCTTGCTTCAAGACGTGATCGCGATAGCTGTCGGCATCGGAGATGCGCTGCATGTCGCCGCCGTAACAGACTCGGTCGGAGCCAACGCAGACGAAGACCACGTCTTTGCGAGCGTCGCAAATTCGCTTGGCAACTTTCATGAAGATGTCGAAACCGCGCATCGACTCGAAACCGCGCGAGACGTAAGTCACGATCCGCGTCCCCGCTGGAATCTCGCGATCGCCGATGCGGCGTGGAACTTGTCGGCGATGCCAGACGTCCGTGTCGATGCCGTCGAAGATCGCGTCGATCTTCGGCTGGTACTCGACGGGAAACAGACTCTTTTGCCACAGCGTCGGCGAATAGCCCGCAGAGCTGGTTTGCAGGTCCATCAAGATCATCGCATTTCGTGTGCGCGAGCGAAGCAGATCGAGTTCCTTCACCGGAATCTCCGGGCGGAAGTCGAGGTCCGAGTTACGACCGTGGTAGTAGTACTCGAAGTAGTTGATGATCGGGCAGTCGTACAAGTCGGCGAGAAAGCAGGTCGAACCGAAGCCGCTGTGGCCGACAACCAAGTCCGGCTTGATTTCCGGATGTGCCTTCATCGTTTCGTAGACGGCGTGCGAATGCCACACGCAGTTTTCAAATGTCCGACTGCAATAGTGGTCGGTCTTGGTCGCCCCCCCTTGTAGCTTGTATTGAAACCGCTGAATGCCATCGAAGACCCCCGATGGCAACTCGCAACAGAACGAGCAGCGGAAGCCATGCTTCTTAATCAGATAGCTAGCGATGTGCCCGAACTGAGCAGGAAAGTTTTTATGGACGAACAAGACGTGCATGAGCTACTCCAGAAGTTTTGGCGTGAAAGGCCAAGATAAGCCGATCCGGTCATCGTCCTGAGTGGACGGTCGAACGATAGAAGAAAGCCCTGAGGGAGGCGAAATAGCAGCCCCATCGTGGTTGTTATTTCGCCCTTTCAGGGCTTTTCGTGATTGTTATGTCAGGAACTAATTGAGGTCTGCCGGCACTTTGCAACCAACACACGAGACGAGTGCTAGGCAAGTAATCAGCAAGGCAATGATTCGACGACTCCACATTGAATGACTCCTTAACGAAGTGTGAAAGCTGGTTACGCGGCCGCTTTCTTCGCGAGGAATCGCGTCGTCGCAGCCATGTCATTTTCACCGCGTCGATGAGCTTCGATCTTCAAGACCGATAAACCTTCACCTTCCAGATGTTTCGAGTTGCTGTAAATCGGAGCACGCCAGTTGGCCACCAGTCCGCCTCGGACGGCATCGACCATTTCTTGCACACCCTCGACCAAATCAACGGACGCTCGGAAGCCGAGCACCGTCCGAATCTTGGAGAAGTTGACGCGATAGTTTCGCATGTCGTCGTTGTTCCGAACGTCTTCGACGATGGTCCCCGGATTCGCGTTCGCGACAATCTCGCCAAGTTGAGCCAGCGTGTAGTTTTGACTTTCGTCGCCGACATTGAATATCTGACCGCCGATTTTGCTCAGCGGTGCTTCGAGCGTCAGAACACACGCACGAGCGATGTCACGAGTATGCACGAACGGTCGCCACTGCTCGCCATTGAAGACGCGAATCTTTTTGTCAGTCACTGCTTGAGCGCTGAAAAGGTTCGCCACGAGATCGAAGCGCGGACGATGCGACCAGCCATATGCGGTTGCAAATCGCAAGATCGTCGGCTGAAACTCCGCGTCCGCCGCATCAAGCAATGCTCGTTCGGCATCAATCTTCGTCGTCGCATACAGCGACACGGGATTAAGCGGCGAGTCTTCGCTCATGATGTATTCCGAGTCGCCATAAACGCTGCACGTCGAGGCGAACACGAACTTCGAGATGCCGTTCGCTTTCGCCAACTGGGCCATCATCTTCGCGGCGGCGTAATTCACCGTGATGGTCGTCTCGCGATCGAGAGCACATGCCGGATCACCGACAATCGCGGCCAAGTGGCACACAGCGTCCATGCCGCGCAAAGCACGAGCAGCATCTTCCACATTGCGGAAGTCACCTTTCATCGTCTCCAAACGGGGATGATCCATGACTCCTTCGAGCGACTCCGTGCCGAACAGTTCGAGGTCGAGTACTCGGACCCGATAACCCGCGTCGAGCAACTGCCGAGTCAAAATCGAACCGATGTATCCTGCTCCGCCGACGACCAGCACGTCTTCAATCTTCTGATTAGCCGACTCGCCGCGAGCAACCACTCGATAGTGCGAGCCAATGATCATTCGCGAATAACGGCTGGAAACAACCACCGCACACAGCAGCGTCCACGCCGGGATGCCAACTTCCAAAGTGGCTTGAGCCTTATCGAACGCAAACGCTCCCAAAACCAAGTGCCCGATCAGCCCGATCGAACATGCGAGAAGCACGGTCTTCAGCCGTTGCCGAATCCGCGACGACGGAACCGGACGATAGACACCGGCCAACACAAACAACGCCACCGCCGAGAGACCGAACCAACCGGCATTCATCAGATAAGTCGCGTTGACCTTCTCAATCAGCGTGCTGATCGGGTTATCCCAACTGACGCCGCCGATCAGCATGAGTCGTACGAGCGCGCCCATTACCAACGCAACGTTGGCCACGATGAAGTCCACAAATACTCGCAAGCCGAGTTGCCGCAGTGTTGTCGTCCCCAGAAAAAATTGCCACGCCTCATCGAAATGCGGACGAACATCAACGGCGACCTCGACCGACGGCTGAAAAATTTTCAACGCCGGGACGTGATCCGAAAAACTGGTTTGCGACAGGCTTCCTTGCGACATTGGGAAACTCCTTCGCCGACTGCGGGGCGATCTACTGATGCACATTGAGCGGGAGCCATCCGGTGCAAACCGGACGGATGACAACATCAGCCATGCGTCGCGAATTAGCTTCGCGGCGAATCACTGTGCTTCAGCATTTTCGGTCGATTGCAGTCGTGAAGATGAGCAAGTTTTGACGGTGAGGCGGGGGATCGGGATTCTGTCGGTTGTGTGATTTGTTGAGCGGCAGATATTGCAGATGGGGGAATTTCATACTACCCCGAAGCGTCAGCGAGGGCGGGCGCTTCACAGGACTTCGATTCGATGCGTCGTGTAGCCCCCGCCCTCGC
>JAYUFI010001100.1:0-1108 GCA_043738805.1 Planctomycetaceae bacterium
CAGCACAAAGCCCGTTCCCCAAAATGGATCGACGATGCTGGCGTCTCGGCGAGCAAGGCTGAGCAACCACAAAGCGGTCATCGTGGTCATGACGACCAAGAGCGAACTCAACAACATCTCCGTCAGCGGAGTCATGGGCTACGTTCCGTTCCGCTGAAGCAATGAATGCGATACGAACCATTCCGTCCCGTTCGCGTAGCCGAATAGCTCGGCCACGGCGAGGAAAAATAAACGCCAGCGATGAAACCAGCGTCGAGCAGCGTCGGGGCCGTAAGTCGCTTCGAGAATCGGTAACACTTCGCGGCGATGAGCATCCAAGTTTGCGAGCCAAGCTTCGGACGTGCGTTGATAATGCGTCCCGTTCCAGCGCCATTGCTCGATGACGGTCATGTGACGATTGAAGTGGGACAACATGTTTTCGCTCGGCATCAAGCCGCCGGTGAAGAAGTAACGGCCCATCCAATTGGTGTCGCCATCGGTTTCAAACGGATAGGCGAACTGCCGATGACAGAAATGATGCACGAACAACTTGCCGTCCGGTCGGAGCCACGACGCGATCCGTTCCAGCAGTCGCTCGTAATTCCGCATGTGCTCGAACATCTCGACCGAGACGATGCGGTCGAAGCGCTGCGGTTCGGCGGCGTACTGATTCATGTCGGCGGTGATGACGCACAGATTCGTCAATCCGCGAGACGCCGCTTCCGCTTCGATGAACCGCCGTTGCGGAGCCGAGTTTGACACAGCGGTGATCCGGCTGTTGCGAAATCGCTCGGCCATCCACAGCGACAGCGAACCCCAACCGCAGCCGAGTTCCAGAATCTCTTGGCCATCGGCAAGGTCGGCTCGCTGACAAGTGATTTCGAGCGCCGCCGCTTCAGCCTCCGCCAACGAAGCGTCGGGCGTCGGCCAAAAGCACGAGCTGTATTTGCCATGTGGGCCGAGCACTGCGGCGAAAAACTCCGGCGGCAATTCGTAATGCTGCTCGTTCGCTTTCTCTGGAACCGGCGCGATCGGCCCGACTCGCATCGACTCGACGAATGACTGCAACGCTCGCGAGTTGGCGACGTTGTTGCCGCGATCACAGTCACGCAGACGTTGCTCGCAAAGA
>JAYUFI010001101.1:0-1107 GCA_043738805.1 Planctomycetaceae bacterium
TTGGGCTGCTTTCCTCACGAGAAATGACATGAAGCAAATCATCTTCACGATCGCGTTCACCTTGCTGGTGATTGCAAACATCACCAGCGCCGAAGCCGAGGGTCCGATCCCGGTGCTGTCGGCGTTTACTCGCGTCTTGGAGGCGGCGGAGGTTCCGGCGCGAGAAGCCGGTGTGTTGGCGAAGTTCGATATCCGCGAAGGGGATAAAGTCGCGGCTGGTCAAGTCATTGGGCAACTCGATGATGAGGATGCTCTGTTGGCGTTGGCGCGTGCCGTGCTGGAGTTAGCGATCGCAACCAAGCAAGTCGAAAACTCGCTTCCCATTCGTATGGCCGGAGCACTGCTGCTGGAAGCCGAGCAAGACGGCAAGCAGGTCAAACTCACGCATCGCATCGCGAGCCGCCGGTCGGAGAATGATGTGTCGGTTCGTCATGCGAAGAAATCACGTGATGCTGCGCAAGCGGATCTTGATCGAGCACTCGCGGCGAGAAAAGAGTTTGCCAAAAGCGTCTCGCAGACAGAGGTCGATCGGCTGCGACTGATTGTTGAGAAGAATGAACTCGAAATTGAAAAGGCCGAGTTCGAGAAAGAATTGGCGGAATTACAGAAGCAAATTGAAGACTCCACGATTATGGAACAAGATCAAACAATCGAACGACTGAAGCTGAGCGTGGATCAGGCTCGGCTGCAAAAAGAGGTCGATGGCTTAACACGCGATCTGAAATCGCGGCTCGTGGATCAAGCGAAGCTGCACGTGCAACGCAGGCAAATTCGTTCGCCTGTGGACGGAGTTGTCGTTGAGGTTTTTCGGCATCGCGGTGAATGGCTCGAACCGGGCCAGCGTGTGTTGCGAATCGTGCGGTTGGACCGATTACGTGTTGAGGGCTTTGTTGACGCGAAACAAGTGCGTGGCGAACTGCGTGATGCGGTCGTTCGAGTTGAAGTTGAGTTGGCGGCCGGAGTCAAAACGAAAGTCAAAGGGAAGATCGTCTTCGTCAGCCCGGAGGTTGATCCCGTCAACGAACAAGTTCGTGTCTGGGCGGAAGTGGACAACCTGAATTTTGAATTGCGGCCGGGATTGCGTGCGGAAATGGTGATTGAAACAGC
>JAYUFI010001102.1:0-1106 GCA_043738805.1 Planctomycetaceae bacterium
GGTTTTCGACGCGCTCCGCGGCACATCAGCCGCGGCCCCATTGAAGCCGGATGATCCTAGACTCGGCTGCGAGCGATTTTACCGCTCCGCGGCACATCAGCCGCGGCCCGTAGTGTCAACAAACTCGGCCGAGCAAGAAGTCGTTTGGCAATGGGGCGTTGAATGATGTAGCAGTGCAGAAATTCGGTCGACCACTCACGGGAGTCGGTGGATTATTGAGAATCACCGGCCGAATTACGGGTGGGTTTGGGGCGTGGGCGCGCACTGTCTCTGACGTTTTCGCTCGCACGACGCTCGAAAATGAAGGCGATCACGGCGGCCAAGTGGCAGAGCTCAGGCGGCGCGGCGGTGATAGTACCGCAATAATCCGCCCAGCCGTTCGCGGCAGTCGATGGAGCCGCTTACTTGCCCGACTTCCTCACCAGGGTCGATCAACTGGTTGTCGAGTCCCTGGTGATTGCGTTCGGAATGATAATGAGCTTTGAATTCAGTCAGCGCGTGTTGCAGCGGCTTTTCCCCCAAGAAGATCATGCGGTCGAGGCATTCTCCCTTGAGGCTTCTCATAAAGCGTTCCAGGTGGGCGTTGAGATTCGGGCTTCGCGGCGGCAGCAAGGTGGCTTTGATCGTGGTGTCTGTCTCCAGAAATTTGCGGAGCGGCGAGAACTTGGTGTCGCGGTCCATCAGTACATGTGAGGCGTTCCGCAAGAACCCCTCTTTGGAATCGGTCAGCTCGCGTGCCACTTGAGTCACCCAAGCGCTATCAGGGTTGGCCGTGATGCCGGCAAATTCGATTTGGCGTGTCTTGAGTTTCATCACCACGAGCACGGACATCGTGACCAAACCGCGCAGCGTCCAGACTTCGGTCGTGGTGAAGTCGATCGCATACAGCGAATCCCAGTGAGCTTTCAAGAACGTCTCCCAAGTCGTCGATCGTTGCCGATTCGGAGCCGGTTCAACGCCGTGTGATTTGAGCAGCTTGCTGACCGAGGTATCTGAGATCGTGTGGCCCAGATTGGCGAGCGCTCCTTGAATTCGGTCACAGCCCCAGGTGGGATTTTCGCGGGCAAGCTTGAGTGTGAGATCGACGATCTCCTGCGAGATTCGGG
>JAYUFI010001103.1:0-21706 GCA_043738805.1 Planctomycetaceae bacterium
ACAGACCTATCCAACCAAAGGTCATCGCCAATTCTTCTCCGATTCATACAACGACAGATTCATAAGCGACCGCGCCCTTGGCTCTTGGGTTCTTGATCCTTCCGTGTCTTTTCGCGGGCAACTCAAAACCTCATCCGATCAGCGAAGACCGCAATCCAATCGCAGGATTCACCGCCGAATTCGGATCGTATCGGCGCAACCCGTAAAACTCGCTCGGCAAAGTCGATTCTGCCCGCAAGCTTCCGCTTGCTGATGCCGATTTCTACCGGTAGCATCGCCTGCCCTTGATGCCTTCTGGAGCCTGACATGTTGCGAATTTTGAGCCATTCTCAGCGTTTATGTAACGGCCTGACGCGGCGAGACCTGCTGCAAGTCGGCGGACTGAGCACGGTTGGTTTGGGACTCGATCAACTGCTCTCGCAAGAGGCCGCTCACGCTACGAACGGCGTGCTTCCGCAAGGAGCATTATCGACCACATTCGGAAAAGCCAAACGCTGCATCGTGCTGTTTTTGTACGGCTCGCCGAGCCAACTCGAAACGTTCGATATGAAGCCGCAGGCTCCCGTTGAAATTCGGGGCACGATGAATCCGATCCCCTCGTCGCTCCCCGGCTTGGATGTCTGCGAATACTTGCCGAACATGGCCAAGATCATGGACCGCACGACCGTCGTGCGCTCGATGTCGCATCCGAATCCGATTCACGGCGTTGCGTATACGATGACCGGCGTCAGTGCGGTTGATGTCGCGGCGGAACTCGAACCGAACGACCCGCGACATCATCCTTATTTCGGTTCCGTCGTTGAGTACCACGATCGGGCACGCCGCAACGGGCGTTTGGGAGACTTCGTCCAGAACGCTGCGTTGCCGTTTCCCTTCAGCAGTCAGCGTTCCGATCAACCGTTCCGAGCCGGCCCATACGGTGCCTTTTTGGGTGCGGCCTACAATCCGATCTGGACTGAGTTCATCGGCGAGGGGACGAAGAACCTCACGAAGGCTCGTCCCGGTTTTTCGTGGACGGGGCTTGAGCCGTATCTCGGTTGCACGCCCGACACACATTTCCGCATGGCAGCGACCGACTCGCCGAAAGACATGACGATCGATCGACTCAATCGACGTCGCACGTTGATGCAGCAATTTGAAAATCAACGACGTGATCTGGAAGGGACACTCGCCGGAACGTCGCTCAGCAAGTTTCAAGAGATGGCGTTCTCGCTCGTCAGTTCGACGAAGGTGGCCGAGGCTCTCGACGTTCGCAAAGAGTCGGTGGAAACGCGCGACCTTTACGGCATGACGCTCTTCGGCCAGTCCTGCCTTGCCGCTCGGCGAATGCTTGAAGCGGGAACACGATTGGTTTCTGTCTTCTGGGACGAGTACGGCCTTGCAGGCGACGCTTGGGACACGCACTACGAACACTTCCCACGCATGATTGATCAACTCTTACCCGGCCTCGACCGAGCGTATGCCGGACTCATTCTCGATCTCGAACGCCGAGGGATGCTGGACGACACGCTTGTCGTTTGCCTCAGCGAACATGGCCGCACGCCGAAGATCAACAAGGCGAACTTCGGCGGACGCGATCACTGGTCGCAAGCGTACTCGGCTCAGTTCGCAGGCGGAGGCATTGCGAAGGGCCGAGTCATCGGCTCGACGGATGCGATCGCTGCGGAAGTGACCGATCATCCACTCTCACCGAAGGACATCCTCGCGACGATGTACCACTTGCTGGGAATCGATCCGCATGGAAGCATTCCCGACCGCACAGGACGATTGCTGCCGATGCTTCCGGAAGGAAGCCACGTCGTCACCGAAATGCTGGCGTGAAATTTTTGCGATGCTCGTAGCCCGGTTTTTCAAACCGGGCTACGAGCATCGCATGATCCGCGCGTTTGACTTCACGGTTTGAAAAACCGTGCTACGTAGTGGCTACTTCGTTCGCCGAGCGGGAACCGCTTTGAGGAACTCGCTCGCTTGTCGCAAGTCGGGATTCATTGATCCCAACGTTGCGGCGAAGGCCGTTTGAAGTCTTGGATCGGCCTCTTGTCGTGCGGCTTTTTGAAGTTCGGCAGCTTGAACCTCGGTCAACAACATGCCGTGATGTTGCAGATGCGCGGTCAATTGAGAGAGTGCTCGTTCACGAATCGCAACCGGCCTCGAAGTGGCAGTCGCGATCTCGAACAGTTTTGTTTGAGCGGATGGGGTCGCGATCGCGCCGAGTGAGAAGACCGCCGACTCAGCCAGTTCGGCATCGTTGACCGCGTTGAACAGAGCGTTTTCGGAGGATGACAGATCGAAGTGACTCGCTTGCCGGCGATCGGCCAATTGAGTCAGCCAGAACATCGCGGACTTGCGCATCGCGGCACGTTGCAGTTGAGTCATCGACTCAGCCTGCCAGCGTTTTAGAAACGGGTCAATCTGACGCTTCATGTCTTCGCCGGAACTGACTTGCGTCACAAATTGCACCCGAGCGTATGCTGCAGCTGCTCGTTCAACTCGTGTGCGAAGGCGGTCATCTCCGTAAATCACAATCGGGATATAAGCCGTACGAGCATCAGCGCGGAGGTTCGCGAGCGTCTGCGACAAATCCCAGCGTGCGACGTTCGCTTCGATGAGGAACAGCGCGACATCGCCTCGCTCAATCGCTCGCTTGAAACCTTCCTGACCGGATTGAGCCATGTCGGCTTCAAAGCCCATTTCTTGCAAGGCGGCTGACATCGAAGTCGCACGTTGTTCGTTCGCGTCAATCGCGATACCGCGCGCTTTCCCCGTATCGAGCAAGCTGCGAGTGAGCACCTCGACGACTCGCGATGCACCGCGAAATGACGTTTGCGGATCCCAAATCAGAATCGTTGAAGCCGCCGCCGATTGAACGCGCGGGTCTGGATGATTCAACGCGGCAACAACCGGTGCCGGTCGGTCTTCGACCGACTTCAGCAAATGAGCTGACCCCGTTTGAGCCAAGACCTGCAACGCCGTCGCAGCAACCTCTGACTGTTCGGCACTCATCGCTTCCGTCAGCGCGAGCTGCATGATCTCTGGCCCCAGTTTCAATCCCAATTGAAACGTTGAGCCTGGTCCAGTCCGCAATGCTGCGCCTCGGCCCGCTTCATGCAACTCCGTCGTCATGAGTGCGGTCCAATACAGTGCCGACAAGTCGGCTCGCTGAGACGCCAGTTGAAACGCTTCGCGAGCCTGCCGCGTCCCGATGTCGATTGACGCGGTTACAGTTGAGACTGCAGTCATGACAACAGTTGCCGACTCTTCGTCCCAGTTCCAACGTTCGACGAGACCATCATCGTTCAGCGGCAACTCCGTCTGCTGTCGCAAATACTGCCGCGCGGACTTGGCCAACGCCGAGACCGCGCCGAACTGCTTAACTTCCGACATCCGATTGACCGATCCAAACAACAACCGCGCGAGAGATTGCTTCGCGGCGAGTTGCACACCCACCGGTTGCGATTCCGCAAAGGCCGGATGCAACAGCGCAATCGCGACATCTTTGTCAGCCATCCAACCCAGCGCTTCAATGACGCTGGTTCGGAGATCGGGATTCGGAGCTTCGATCGCACCCATCATGACTGGAATGACTTCACGGTTCAGGCGTGTGAGCGTGTAAAGTAGGAGCTTTTTCTGCTCGTCGCTCTTAGTGGCATTTAGCACAGAGACAACACGAGCGGCGGCAAAAGTTCCTGCGTTGCGTAATTGCAGAATTGCCACTTCGCGTTCAGCGGCTGACTTTTCAAGATCGGCGATCAGCCTGTCAACACGAATGGGGTCCATTGCCCCTTTACGGAATGCCGCGTTGACTTGTTCCAGCAACGTGATCGATTCGGGCTGTAAGTTCTTGTCGTTCGAGAGCCGCAGGAAGATCGACGGCCCGTGCTTGTCGCGCAGCTTCAGCAACGTTTCTTCGTTGAGTTTCGACTCCGTAAACTTCAGCAAGTACATCCGCGCGAGATTCGGCCGTGCAAGGTCACTCATCAATATGACGGCGTCAAACAATGTGTCCGCAGTGCGCGGATCTGTGAGCAGCGGATTCTCTTCGAGCTTCGGAGCAATCGACTTCGGTTTCGCGCCATCACCGGCAGCCGTATCGGCAGCGGCATCTTGTGCGGTCGCAACGGTCGTGCTGAATACGCTCAACGCGAGCACGGCGGTTGAAGACAGTATCCACGTCCAACGGACAATCATCGTTGCGCTCCCCAGAGGCGACGTCGAAGAAGCCGATTTGCTGATGAAATCGCGCTTCTCCTTTGTTCGGACGTCTGAGTCTAGGAATTGCTGAGAACCTCAGAACTTCCGAACGCAACAAACGTGCGTTGTTCGCAGCCCATGTCACCCGAAGCACGAGCTTTGAAGTTGCGCGTATTGGACACGGAAGACACAGATTCCACGGAGGAGGGTGATTCTGTAGCCGAAGTCGTGAGACTTCGGTCGTCGCTCGAACGATGTCCGAAATCTCACGATTTCGGCGACAAACACCTGTTTCTCCGTGGTGTCCGTGTCTTCCGTGTCCAAACTGCGCAACTTCAAAAAGCAAGAGCGAGGGCGGACGCTTCGGAACGCTTGAAATCGGATACTCGTTAACCGTCCACCCTCGCTCACGCTGTGGGTTACGAGAGACACGGTCGAATTATTCCGGACATAACAACTCTCGCACGCACGCCGATCACAACCATCAGGCCGAGTAAGGCATGAGGATTTCGTTCTCGTCGATGCCCGCAATCGCCGCGAAGCCGCCCGCTGCGATCGCTTCGCCGAGCTTTGTGACGGTCTTGAAGTACGTACTTGAAGGCCGCTCGCCGGTGTATTTGCGGCGGAGGTCTTGGCACATCACGTCGGCAGCAGTGTGAATCAATTCGTCATTCCGACGCGAGGCCCACAAGGCTGTGACCAGCATCACCACGAGGTCTTGAATCCGCAGCGACAGTTCAGCCATCGAACATTGTCGATCAGCGAGCGAGAGCTTGAATTTCTGCATCAGTCCGTCAACGTGCATCCGCGATCTTTGCAACTCGTTTGCGGCCCACTGAGCGTGTTCACGCAGCTTGGTCGGACCAGATGAGGGAATCACCGCTTTGCTCGCACCCCCGACGATTTGACCAACTCGCCATTTGGCATACGGCATCAATGCACCGCGAATCGCCCATAACGTTCCCGGAGTCACCGCGTTCGGATTCTTGATCCCCGCAGCCACGAGGGCCTTGCCGATCGGCTCGTAGAACTTCGTGCCGTGTTCTTTGATGAGCGATTTGAGGAACGCCATGCCGAGCATCTCGCCTTCGCCTTCGTAGATGCACGGGGCGAGGAACTCGTGGACGTTGTCGCCGAAGAGGTGGCCGTGCAGGAACGCTCGGCCACCGTGAGTCTTCATGAACAACTCGATCGCCGCTTCTTTTTGCGATTCGCTGCCGAAGATTTTTGCGATGATGCACTCCATCTCACCGCGAAAGCCTTGATCCAATTGCCAACTGCACCAATCGACGAGCGCGTCGCACGCGACAATCATCGCGGCCATGCGTCCGCAACGTCGGCGAACCAACTCGCGCGTTTCGATCGTGGCGCCATACGTTTTGCGGAAGCGTGCCCACGGCAGGATATTCGCCAGCATCGCGCGCATCGTTCCGGCGGCGTTCGCACAGAGAGCGACACGGCCTCGATTCAGACCGTGATAGGCGATCGTCAACCCATCGCCGCGACCGGCATCCAGCAAATTCTCTTTCGGGACTTTGAAGTTCTTGAAAACGAGTCCGTTGTTATACGCATGCTTGAGCGCATACAGCCCGTATCGCTTCGTTTGAAACTCGTCGTTCTCTTGATCCGGCAGATCGGCGATGAGCACCGTCGGCTTCTTGTCGATCAGACAGACCAAGCCGATTGTGCGACCGGCGATCGCGTTTGTGATGAACAACTTTTCGCCGTTGACGACGTAGTTGTCTCCTTCGAGTTTCGCTTCGGTCTTCAACGCCGTGAGGTCGGAGCCCGCACACGGTTCAGTCAGCGCGAACGCGGAGAGTCGATTACCGCTCGCCAGCAGGGGCAAGTATTTGGCCTTTTGGCTCGCCGAACCAAACGTACGAATCGGGTCCACCGCTCCGATGCAGCCATGCACCGAAGCAAGCCCGGCAACAGTCGGGTCAACGGTCGCCATCTGTCGCAGGAAGCGAGCGAACGACACGAATGGTGCGTTGCTGCCGCCGAACTCCTTATCAACGAGCAACCCCCAGTAACCGGCATCGCCAAGTTCTCGCAGCACTTGATCGGTGATCTTCCGCTTGTCATCGAGCAACGTCTTTGCGCGGACATGCCGACGCACAACATCGAGCGACGCTTTCATCACCTTGTCGCATTCGGCAGGAACCGTCGGCTCCGGCGACAGAAACAACTCGATGGGAAACTTGTCGTCCCACACGGCCCGATGAATCGGACTACCGCCCGTTTGATACTTCTTCGCAAACAGCGATTCGACCTGCTCATCCGCCCGGTCGAGCGCCCCCGTCTTCTTGGCCTCTTCGTCGCTCTTACCGCCGAGCTTCAGGGCCGTTTCCACGAACGTGGCTTTTTCGGGTTCATTGAGTGGCATCGACATTTTGGACTCCTTCCAAACGGATTCAAAGCACGATCACCAATGTTCGTGGCGACGCGGAGATTACCACTGGGCCACGAATGTGCCTAGCAGCGTATTGCGGCTAAACATCTCAGGAGAGGCCACGTGAGGAATCACTTGACGATCGAACGGCCATGAGAACACCTGACGCCAAGAGCGCCAGCCCGGCACTCGTGCCGAACGCCGCGAAACTTCCCAAGCGATCATAAAGTGCTCCGAACAAAATGCTGGCGGGCAATGTCGCGATGCCGATCGCTGCGTGGAACCAGCCGAATGCCAAGCCGCGTCGCTCTTGGCCTACGAGGTCCACGACGAGCACTTTCTCTGCCGACTCCGTACAGGCATAGAAGAGTCCATAAAGCAGGAACAGCGCCCACGCATGCCACGCTTGATCGGCAAACGCGAAGAGCAGATAGACGATCGAGTAGACTGACCAGCCGACGACAATCAAACGTCGCGCACCGATCTTTTCCACGAGTGGCCCGATCCACCAATTGCCGAGTCCTTTGACCACATGCAGTGCGCCCCACAGGATCGGGAGCCAAGCGGTGGCGACACCCAGTTCACCCGCTCGAACCAACAAAAACGCATCGCTCGAATTCCCCAGCGTGAAGATCACCAACGAAACCAGGAACAGCCGAAATCGTCCATCAAACGGCGTCATTGTTAGCAGTGGCCCGCCGGTGTTTTTCGACTCGCTCTTTGCGACCGGTGGATCTTTCAATCCAAACGCGATCAATGCAATCAGGCACAAGCCGGGGATGATCGTCAATGCGAATAACCAGCGCAGCTCGCCGGGCCAGAACCACAAGAACGCCGCTGCGAGCAACGGGCCGATCGTCGCACCGAGATGATCCATCGCTCGGTTGAATCCGTAAGCTCGGCCTCGTTCACTCGGCGAGGTTGAGTCGGCGATCAGCGCGTCACGCGGTGCCGAGCGAACTCCTTTGCCAAATCGGTCAACCAACCGGCCGAGCGCAACTTGCCAGGCAGCAGTCATCGCCGCGAGCCCCGGTCGAGTCAGCGCCGTCAGCGTGTAACCGACCAAAATAAACAGACGCCGCGAACGGCTTTGATCGGACCAATGTCCTGACGCGAGCTTCAGCAAACTCGACAACGAATCAGCGGCCCCTTCAATCATCCCCAATGAAGCTCGGCTACCGCCCAACACCGTCATCACGAAGTACGGCAGCAGCGGAAAGATCATCTCGCTGGAGATGTCATTCAACAGGCTGGCCATGCCCAGCAACTTGACGTTACGCGCCAACGGTTCGCGAGTTGTTGATTCTCGCGCAGGATTGGCATTGGATGAGTTGGTCACACAGCAGTCCTTATCGCGCTGCACAGGCTGGCTAGTTTTTCCATCCTTGTGTTGTAACCCGAAGTGTGAGCGAGGGCGAACGCTTCACAGTGCTGTGATTCCGCGTGTTCTGAACCGTCTGTCCTCGCTCACACTTCGGGTTACAAAGCTGCGCAGTGCCGACAAATTCAAGAGATGGCCGCCTGTGCTACGGCTTTGAAACCGCATTTCACTAACATCTTCACGCCAAAATCTCATGCACCACGCGGGCCGAGACGCTCGATTCGATCAGCGATTGCGGAGCCGCGTTGCGAATGAAGGTCAGCTTTTTCGGATCGAGTCCGAAGAGGTGCATCAGTGTGGCATGGTAATCGTGATGCGTCACTTTTCCTTCGACCGCATGATGACCGAACTCATCGGTCGCGCCGTAAGTCATACCCGGTTTGAAACCGCCGCCGGCCAGCCACATGCTGAAGCCATACGTGTTGTGATCTCGCCCCACGTTCGTTGGGCCGGTGTCGTTTTGAATGACCGGCAGACGTCCCATTTCTCCGCCCCAATGCACAACTGTTGCATCGAGCAATCCGCGTTGCTTCAGGTCTTTGACGAGTGCTGCACACGGCTGATCAATCGCCAGACACGCTTGCGGCAGCGCACCGCGCAACGCACCGTGATGATCCCACATTTGGGCGTAAGAGTAGACCGAAACAAAGCGAACGCCCCGTTCGACAAGTCGTCGAGCGAGTAAGCAGCGAGTTCCGAACGAGCGTGTTTTGTCGTTGTCCAAACCGTAAAGCTTGTGAGTCGCCTCTGTCTCCTGCGACAGATCGAGCGCTTCCTTCGCCGCCGTCTGCATTCTCGCAGCGAGTTCATACGAGGCGATCCGTGCTTCGAGATCAGTCTCGCCCGGATGCTTCGCCAAGTGCTCGCGATTGAGTTTCGCGACGTATTCGAGATACCGCTCTTGCGGCAGCCCTTTCAAATGCGGCGGTGGATCGAGGTTAAGAATTCGCGGCTCGCGCGAACGGACGACGGTCCCTTGATACAACGCCGGCAACCAACCGTTCGACCAGTTATCCGTGCCGAGCACCGGCAGTCCACCTGCGTCCGTCAGCACCACATACGCGGGCAAATCTTGCGTCTCGCAGCCCAGCCCATACGTCAGCCAACTTCCCAACGACGGCCTGCCAGCTTGAGTTCGTCCGGTGTTCAACGCAAACAACGACTCGCCGTGATTGTTCACACCCGTCGTCATCGAACGGACGAGCGTCAGGTCATCCGCAATCGCACCGAAGTGCGGCAACAAATTCGAGAAGTCCATGCCGCAGTCGCCGTACTTGCGGAACGGCCACGGACAGCCAAGAACCCGAGAACTCGCTTGGGCCGCGTTGTCATACTTAATATCGCCAGGAAATTTCTCGCCATCGAGCTTGTTCAAGATCGGCTTCGGGTCGCACAGGTCGATGTGACTCGGCCCACCTTGCATGAACAACGAAATCATCGCCTGGGCTTGGGGTTCCGTATTCGGCGACTTCGGCTTGAGGTCGTAAGTTTTCTTTTCCAACTCCGGCCGAATGTTTTCTGCAAACACTCCGTCTTGTTTCAGTAACGATGCTAGTGCGAGCGAGCCCAGCCCAAATGCCTGTGTCGATAAGAAATGACGGCGGGATGAAACCTTATTCGTCTCTGAATCGTTCATGACTTAGGCTCCTCAAGGTGGGCGATCAGTGAGATGAACAACCTCGTAGAAGCAAGCTGGCAGGAGTGCGAACAAACCGACTCATCGCCTTGACAAGATCACGACAGGAGTTTGAGTTGCGTCCGTCGGCGCGCGGAATCTACCGGGGTGGGCGAGTAGTTCTCAACTCTCGGCTCCCTCGCCTCGTGCGTGCGGAGCGGTTGCCGTCGTTTGCGACCGGTCTACTTTCCTTTGCCGTTCGTTAAACGTTGACGGCGGGTCTTCCACCGCTGTTGATTGGCTGACGCAACGCAGGCTGACTTGGTTTGAGATAGTCGGTGTAGCCGCCCGAATAACCGTATCCTGATTTGCCACTGCTGCCCCCTTCGGAACCGTTGACAACCGCACCCAACAAATGGATTCCATGCTGTTGGATCAAATGATTGACCTGACGCAACGAGACTCGCGAGTTCTTGTTCATGCGGATGACGAGCAACAAGCCATCGGTTCGCGGAGCAACAATGCACGGATCGCTGACAACGAGCAACGGCGGAGTATCAACCAGGACAAAATCAAACTCCGCACGAGCGTCAGCAATGAGCTGCTCGAAGCGACCCGTAGCGAGGGTCTCGGCGGGATTCGGCGGACTCATGCCGGCAGACAGCAGCCACAGGTTTTGCACGACGCTTTCTTGAACGGCGTTTGCGAAATGAATCTCTCCGGCAAGCACTTCGGCGGTGCCGATCTCATGCCGCGCCGAAAACAGGCGATGGACCGTCGGACGTCGCAAGTCGGCGTCCAATAGTAACACTCGCTTTCCCGATTGAGCGAGTGCGATGGCCATGTTCGCGATGAACGTGGATTTGCCATCGCCCGGTTCGGGGCTGCTGACTTGAATCACCTTCTGCTTGGTGGTGTCGAGTCCGACGAACAACGCCGTGCGTACCGCTCGATACGATTCCGCTTCTGCTGAACCCGGTCGATGGTAGTAACACAACGACGGTTGCAGCGGGACTTCGGGATTGAATTGAGTGCGGCTGACATCGAACTGTGGAACGGTTCCCAAAACCGGAACTCCCGACATCAGCTTCCGTACATCGTCAGCCGACTTCACCGTCGTGTCGCGCCATTCGCGAAGGAAGACGATGCCGACACACAAGCCCAACACAAACACGGTCCCGGCTCCGACGATTTTGAGGTATCGCTTCAAACTCCATTCATCGCGAACGGGAGCCAGCAACTTCATCGTGTAGCCTTTGTTGTCGCGCGTCATATCGAGCTGACTGACGTTGTTGACGATCGCGTTCCACTGCGTCTTCAAGCGTTCCATCTCTTCACTGCGAGCTTGATCTTCCACCATGTATTTGACGATGTCTTTGACGCTCGTCGTTTCGGCGTCGTAGATGCGACCAAGTTGCTCGTCTTTGTGTTCGATCTCTTGAAGCTGCTGCTTCAGCACTCGCATGTAGATTTCCGCAAAGTTCGCCTTTTGGCCGAGATTATCTCGCGCCACAAGTTCCGGAACGACGACGCCACGAGCCTCATAAAACAGCTTCACCTTCGCCATACTTTTGCGGATATTTTGCACTTCCGGGTGATCGTCGGAGTAATCCTTGAGCAGCTTCTGTTCGTCTAAAACCAATTGCAACATACGCTGACTCGCCTCTTCCGACGGAGTGGCTCCTGCGGGCGAAGTGACAGCCGCTCCCGCTGCACCCGGTGCGCCTCCGCTTTGAGAAGTCGCGATGAGCAATCGAATCAGGCTCTCTAATTCTTCGGTCGATTTGCCTTGATCAAGCGCTGTCTGCAAGGCGCTGATCTTGCCGTTGATTTCTGTCTTTCGCAGGATCAGTTGCGTTCGTTCCTTCGCGATTTCGACCAGCCGTTCTTGATGCACGTTGGTGACATCGCCCGCTTGCCGTCGATCGCCCGGAGCGTTTCGCCAAATGAGCGGAGCCTCTTTGCGAAACTCTACAAGTTCTTGTTGCCGCGTTTCGATCTTCTTGGACAAGTCATCGTCCATCTTCGTGATTTGCTGGGACAGTTCACTCGTGACTTCGTCTTGCGACTCCTTCAAGTAGTCGCGATAGGCCACGATGATCGCGTTCACAATCGCACGAGCATCTTCTTTACTTTTGTTGCGGACCTTGATTTCAAACACGTTCAAGAACGAGCCGTCATGCCCAGCGGTGCGGCGGACATCGAGACATTCGAGAATGTCTTCCGCCGGATCGCCCGAACGTTGCAGTGTTGGCAACTCTTTGAGCTTTCCTTTCTCGACCGCTTTCTCGATCAACATCGCGCTCTTGATGATCGAGATGTGCTCGGCCCGTTCGCCGAAGGCTTTTCCCAATTCATCTCGAATCGGCACTTGAGCGCGCTGCGACACCAGAATCTGCGCGACCGCGTTGAATTCCGGCCCCAATTTGTTGAACGCCATTTGACCGAGTCCAACGCCCACAATCAGACCGATCAGCAACAACCATTTGTGTCGCCAAATAATCTGTACCACGTCGAAATCGCGCGGCGGAGCCTCGTCGATTACTGCGGGTGAGAACGTGCTCATGAACTCGAATGGCTTGTCTTCGACTACGGGCTTCATCGCCTGTCGCCTTTTGCAAAGTTGGTGGTTGTGATTTGATCGCCTCTGTGATCTCTGGCTTTGAGCAGGCACACATTGTGGCGCGACGCTCCGCGTCGCGATTCACGACGCGGATCGCCGTGCCACATTGTTTCACTTCTTGTCGCGATACACCTTCGCGTAGTAGTCGATCGTTCGTAGCAAGCCTTCCGTCAGCCCCACTTGCGGCTGATATCCGAGCTCTCGTTCGGTGGCCGAAATATCAGCCCACGAATCTTTCACATCGCCTGCTCGCGGCGGTGCGAAGAGCGGATCGAACGGGACTTTCAGCCGTTCGCAAATCTGTCGCAGCAAGTCGATCACCGTCAGCGAACTGCCACACGCGACATTGAAAACTTTGCCACTGACACCGGTCGCACGTGAAGCCAGCAAGTTGGCATGAACGACGTTGCCGACATACGTGAAGTCGCGCGACTGTGAGCCGTCGCCGAAGATCGTTGGCCGACGTCCTTCCAAAACAGCGGCCACGAACAACGGGATCACTGCGGAATACGGACTCGCCGGATCTTGTCGCTCACCGAAGATGTTGAAGTAACGCAGCCGCACGGTTTCGAGCGGATAACACGCGGCAAACGCTTCGCAGTACAGCTCGCCGGCCAACTTGGCAGCAGCATACGGTGAGAGCATTTGCGGCAGTTGTGATTCACGTTTCGGCATCACCGGATCGTTGCCGTAAGCACTGCTCGATCCCGCATAAATTACTCGTCGCACGCCCGCTTGCCGAGCCGCATCGAGCACCGTCACCGTCCCCGTCACGCAAGCCGTATGCACGGCAACCGGGTCTTTCACGCTCAACGGAACCGACGCGAGCGCCGCTTGATGGAAAACAATCTCAACACCATCAACCGCTTGCCACACGGCGTTCGCGTCAGACACATCACCGCGATGAAACTCAAAGCCATCTCGCAAATG
This sequence comes from Planctomycetaceae bacterium, assembly GCA_043738805.1. Classification (GTDB taxonomy): domain Bacteria; phylum Planctomycetota; class Planctomycetia; order Planctomycetales; family Planctomycetaceae; genus SXKJ01. The sequence continues at coordinate 13,136 of JAYUFI010001103.1, forward strand.
GGCCAAGTTGTTGAGCGTCCCGGCACACAGATTGTCGAGGACTCGGACACGATGCCCTTCCTCGACCAAACGAGTCGTAATGTGCGAACCAATGAAGCCCGCTCCGCCAGTCACCAGATACGTCGTCACGAACGGTCCTTTCCGAAAACATCCTCAGCGCCGGGAGACACCCCGCGCGCAGAATGAGTCGGAAAACTTTAGCACTCGAATCGACCGTAACGCCGAAGCGTTTGCCAGGATGCCTACTTGTCGCGCCCCGCGTGACCCGCACGATCGGCACAATGTGGCGTGACGTTCCGCGTCGCGAGGCATTCACGACGCGGAGCGTCGTGCCACACGGATTCCTCAAAACGCGCCCCGCACTACTTCGCCGGTCCCACGAAAATAAAGCTCGCCCAGTGGGCAGGGGAGTTCCAGGCCGCTTGTTTGCGGAGTTGTTGCTTCGCGTCATGCAATGCGGCGGCAACTCGGAGCGGGCGATTGGCGGAGACGTCTTCGGCCAAGCGGCGATAAAAGTCGGCCATCAATTCGGACGTGCTTTCATCCGAGACTTGCCACAAACTGGCAACCACTTGCCGCGAACCGGCCGCGAGAAACGCTTGGGCCAACGAAGTGCTCGCTTCCATCGGACGTTCGGGACCGATGCTGGTCTGACACGCGCTGAGGACCGCCAGTTCGCAGCCCGTCAGGTCCGATCGCAAGATATCGAGATACGAGAGATAGCCGTCGTCACGTCCATTCGCATCGGCAGACAACAACAGGCCGCCGAAGAGATTGTCCGCTCGTTCATCGACGAAGCCGTGAGTCGCCAGATGCAGAAAGCGATGCGACGACATCTGGCCGGTGACACGCGATTCCGTCGCGTCATCGTCGAGCAACGTCGTCACGTGTTTTGGCCAAAGCGATTCGATCCGCTGACATTCGCTCGAAACACCAGGCAGCGGGGCGGCGTTGAAGCGAGTTCCGGCGCGAGTTGTGCCTTCGCGAACAACACCGACACGCTTCTCTTCTTTCTTTCCGGAATGCCCGACGAGCAGCAATCGCAACTCACTGGCCGCGTCGATCGGTACACGATCGGTCAATCGCGCGAGCACGGTGGCTGACGGCACGTAAGTCAGCGCGGGCCATTCATCCAAAACATATTTTGCGTCCGGACCTGCCGTGAGCAGCAACGCTTCAAACGGCAGTTGATGTAACGCGCCGTCCGGGACAATCACGATCGCTTTCGGTCGACGTCGCGCAACGGCTTCGCGAACCGCCGTCGGTAACAGCGTATCAGCGACAATCGTCAGCGCACTCGGAGTAATCGGTTGCCCTTTGATCGTGGCAACCGTCCCCGACAACCCGCGAGCATTGTTCGGAAACATCGGGACCGTTGCCGCGAGATACCACGTCACCAACCGCGCAGCGATCTCGCGCGTCAACGGGCCGGGTGGAATCGGTTCAAGGCCACGCCGCAGAAAACCTTTATCGACCGACAAACGTCCGACGATGCCGCGCGTCTCTTCGTTCTCCGAAAGCTCCGCCGTCGAATCTGTCGCCAAAGCCGTGAGACTGTCGTCCAAACTCTTACGAGTTCGGCGACCTTCGGTTGACTCTCCGTCGATCCCCACGAACGCCGAGCGTTTCGCGTCCATGTTGATCTCTGCTGCCTCGCGCCGATTTGTTGGCTGTTGAAACTGCAACGCGGGGAGTGTTTGAGTCACTTGAAGTGGGATGACTTCAACCGGCTTCCCCGATCCGTCGATGATCCACACGGCGCTCGATCGGCTGCCGAGATGAAAGAACAACATCAACATGTCGGGCGGAAGCAATTCCTTTTGCACGCGCGATAGTTCACACAGCGAATCGCGGCTCGCCATCAGTTGCGCATAAACGGGACTCGCATCGCGGATCGCTCGCCACACACCGGCATAAGTTTTTTCCACATCGAATAACTCTTGCTGCAACACCGCGACATCGTCTTTTCCTTCGGGAGTCGCAACCTGCACGGCGCTCGTTGACGCCGAATCGTTGCAGGCCTCTTTCGCGGATGATTTTGTTGTTGATGACGACGATGTCGCCTCGCTCGGCATCGCTTCACCAGCCAGCTCACCCGCTTCTCGACCGCGTCGAGTTTGTCTCGCGATTGCGTCCGCCAACTGATTTCGCAGACGAACTTGTTCTTGTGCGAGTCGTCGTTCTTGCGGCAGCAACCGTTGTTGCGACTCGACAGTCAGCGTCCCTTTGAGATCAATCCCCGCGAGCTGCAGTTGATCGAGCTGCGTCCGGCTGCGCGATTGCTCAGCGGTACGGAACGCGGCTTCCGGTTGCTTTGCAGCGAGTTGCCATTCGACGAGCCGCTCGAATGCCGGTGCGAACTGCGAAAAGAATTTCGCGCGTCCCGCTTCTGCGTCACCGGCGGTTTCCGTGCGCGCGGACTCCGCCACATTGACCGCTTGTTGCAACAACCGAATCGCTTCCGTGAGATCACCTTCACGAGATCGCCGCAACGCTTGATTCGCCCACGTGACGTAACAATCAAGCGGCGACGTCGCCCGTTCGTGCAACAAAGTCTCCGCTTGATCGAGTGCCGACGCCGCGAGCGTTTGATCGTCCGTTTGCAACGCGAGTCCGCCGATCAAGCTCAGCAGTTGAGCCTCACGAGCCGCTTGCCCGCGCGCGTGAAACACATTCGCCGCCGATCGCCAGTGTCCGATCGCCGATGACACATCACCACGTCGCGCTGCCAACGATCCGAGAAGTTGATGTGCGGTCGCCGCTTCCGATTGTTGACCGCGCCGATGTTGTTGACAGAGCTTGATCGCCGTCTCCGCGTTCGACTTCGCTTGATCCGGAAAACCCAAATCGCGACTGATCGCCGCCAAAACGTTGTGTGCTCCCGCAAGCTGCCACGCCTCTTTTCCAAAGACCGACTCAGTCACGCGAGCAGCATTCGCAGCGTACTCAGCCGCCGATTCCGTCAGTCCTTGGTTTTGATGAATCACTGCGAGGTTCAACAGAATCTCCGCCCGCAGTCGATCCGCGCGTGCTCCGCGTTTCGCCGCTTCATCCAAGAGCTGTTGATTGAGCGCGATCGCCTCTCGAAACCGTCCGACCGACGGCAGCAGCGCGGCAAGTTGCTGCTTCGCGAGTGAGTGTTCGGGATCATCCGCCGTCATTCGCTTGTCCGTCACATCGATCGCTTCGCGCAGCAACGACTCGGCTGTCGTGAGATCACCGACCGCTCGACGCACAGCGGCCAGTTGCATCAGCACTCGCACGAGTTTGCGCGGCGCATCATCTTGTCGATCAGCGACCAGCACTCGCTCTAACAACTCAGAGGCTCGCAGCAATTGACCATCGCGAGCAAGCAGTTCGCCGAGCGTTGTCGTCGCGGCAATCGTCAGTCGATGTTGCAGACCGTGCCGTTCCTCTTCACGAGCGACCAAACGCTCGGCGATCTGAATCGCCTCCGTCAAACGATCGGCTCGCGAATACCCTTCGATCAGCGATTGCAAATCACCGACGGAAGTCTTGCGGTCGATCGCCTCGCCACCGCGCGGTGCCAGCTTGAGTGTCACGTCGATCCACGCTTCGCGAGCCAGTCGCGGGTCATGATCTTCCAAAATCATCGCGAGCAATCGAAATGCAGACGCGCGTTGTCGAGCAGAAATCTGCTGCGTGAGACTCAAAGCGTTTCGCAAATGTTGCGTCGCCGCTTTCGTGTCACGACGCAATCGCGCATGACGCGCTAATCCGAGAAACGCTTGAAACAGTGGCGAGTCATTCCGATTCGCTGCCGCTGACTTGTCCGTGCGATTCTCGGTCGGCCCCGCGACCTTCGCGATCAGTTCCTCCAACACGAACTTCGCGTCATCGGCCCGCGGCAACGCTTCGAGAATCGCGATCCGTTGCTGCATGAGGTCGAGCCAATCAGCCGCCGGCAAAAACGAGCTTTTGCGATGTTGGTCCAGCAGCTTCGACAGTTCTTTCTCAACGACCACAAAGTTTGCGTTCGCTGCTTCGAGCTGATTCGCTCGCAGATCGACGACGCCCAACAAATACGCCGCTTTCAAACGAGGCAATGTTTTGAACGCGCCGCTTCGTCCGGCCAACAAATCTTGCAGCGTCGCGCGAGCTTCCGAATCATCGGAGAGAGCGACTCGATACTCCGCGATGTGCAACAGATTCGCTAAGCGAATTTCCGCATCGGGCAGCCTCGCGATCGCCTCGCGAGTGCGCAACGCAAATCGCAACGCTTCTTCAGGTCGTCCCGCTTGCCGCGCGAGTTGCTCCAACTGATACCAACAGCGGAGTCGCAGTCGGTTCATTTCGAGCGACACTTTGTCGGTCGATTCAATCGCCGCGAGCAGTTCCAAATAACTCGCTTCTGCGTCAGACCATTGTGCTCGCTGAAACTGAGCCTCGGCTTGTTGCTCCAAACGCCGAACGTCATCCACCGCAAACGCGTGCGACGTAACAAACGACAGCGAGGTGGCCATCAGCCAGCAGATCGTGGCGAGCCATCGAAGCTGTCGCACATCACACCTCGTAGGGCGGGCGGCTCGCCTGCCCGATTTCTCGCAAAAAAACAGGCGAGCCGCCTGTTCTACGATTTTGCTCACAACTTCGGAGCGTGCCGAAAGACCATCCCGTGGCAGTAAGTTCCCAACCGAGTCAACCGCTCGGCGAACTTGTCCCATGCTAACAAGTCGGTCTTGCGAGTGGTTGTCTGCCCGACAAGCCCGCGCGGCACGTCCGGACTCTTCACTCCAAACTGGCGCGGATCGGCTCCCAGCGGCAACGTCGTCAATTGAACTTTCGCTTGATCTGATTTGTCGCCCAGCAACTCCCTTTGGCCGAGAAAACCAAATCCGCTCGACTTCGACATCGTTTCCAAATCCACACGCACTCGTTCAATCCCCGCCAGTGCTTGTTCATCAAACGGTGTCGGAGATGAGGCCGCCACGACCATCTCCAGGCCCGCGTGTCCGCCCAGCACGTGCATCACTTGCAACTCATCGCGTCCCGTCAACGACGGCTCCCAAATCTCAGACATCGGCTGCGGGATTTCAAACCGCGCGGGCGAAAGCTGCTTCACGACTCCGTCCGCATCGATGTACCACAGGCAAACGTAAGCCGGCTCATCCAGCGTCACGTGAAACTGCATCTTGTCCTTGTCATGCAATTCACCAAGTCCCGCATCAAGCAACACGTAATCCCGTTGTTGCTCGGCCCTCTGAACGTGAACCTCAATGCGCGGAATGTTGCGTGAATCCGTTCGCCACGCCGTCGTCACGTTCGTAGGACGAGTCACATTGCCGTTCGCACTCGCCGCCAAATTTCGTCCATCGTGCAACGACTTCCAACCGACAGTCGCCGCGACTGCGACGATCGCACACGACAGACTCGCAATGACGAGCACGCGGTTTCGTTCTCGCAGTGCGCTCAGCGCATTCTTTCGCGAGGAACCAAACGCCGTCGTCGAACCCGTTTCGATGACGGCCGAGTCGAACGTAAACGGTTCGAGTGCCGCAGCAAATTCACCCGCATTATCGAATCGTTCTTTCGGATCGAACCGCATCGCCCGCAAGCAAATGTCTGCGAGCGGAATCGGCACATCCGCCCGCAACTTCGCGGGCGATTCCGGAGTCTTGCGACTGACGATTTCTTGAGCACGATGTCCGTCACCGAAAGGCCGCTGTCCCGTCAGCAGCCGATACAGCACGACTCCCAAACTAAACAGATCGCACGACGGGCTGACGTCATCCGAGTTTCCACTGAACTGTTCCGGAGCCATATACGCTGGCGTTCCGAGCCACTCGCCGGGCCGCGTCTGATCGGACTCATCAATCTCTGACCGCCGCGCGAGACCGAAGTCGGTCAGCACCGGTTCGCCCTGTCGATCAATCAGAATGTTGGACGGTTTGATATCACGATGGATGATTCGAGCCCGATGCGCCTCCTGCAACGCGAACGCAATCTTGCGAACGATCTGCACCGTTCGAGCCACCGGCAACAGCGGCCCCGATTTCAGCAGCGCCTCCAACGATGTCCCGTCGATGTAATCCATCGTCAGGAAGTCGATCCCGTTTTGTTGATCGACGTCGAGCACTCGGCAGATGTTCGGATGCCGCAATGAGGCAGTCAGCTTCGCCTCGCGACGAAAACGCTGAGCGAGCCGTTCCGCATGACTCCCTTCGAGAAACGGAATCTTCAACGCGATCTGACGATCGAGGTCCGGGTCATACGCCAGATAAACAATCCCCATCGCGCCATGACCGATCGGCCACAGGATGCGATACCGTCCGAGCAACTCTCCCGGTGCGAGCTTTCGCGACAGCTTCGATTTGGGCGAAGTTGCATCGGCCCCGTCGTCACCCGGCGTGCTCGTCGAGGCCGCGTCCGCTCGATCCGTTCCTGGCGACACAAGCACGCGATCAGCCACTTCCAGCTGCAATGCCTCGCGCAGCTCAACGGCGTTCGTCGGAAAGCGGCGGGCGTATTCATCTAACTCCGGAGCATCACCGACATCGCACCGCAATCGGAACTCCTGCAGGATCGACGTTTGCGGCAGTTGCTCGATCGCTCCCAACAGCGGCCAGCGTGCGAGGTAATCTTCTAGCATCGGCCGCGCGGGAAACTCACGCTCATCATTCCGAGGGCTCGTCGTTGAGCGACTTATTGTCGAGCGTTTCGACTTCCGCCAACGGTGCTCTTGATCGATCAACATCAATTCGTGAAGCACATCGCGACGGCGGTTCTCATCCCAGTCATCCTCGACAAACTCATCGAGCGACGGTTCGGAGCCGCTGCGCCAAGCCGACTCAAACCGATCATAGACCGATTCCAGCATTCGAGATCGGCTGACTTCGGCCAACGAAAGCATGAGACTCAAACTCCAAAAGAGAATGACTCGGAAACATAGGTCGGTGAAGCCGCATTGTGGCACGACGCTCCGCGTCGTGAGTCGCGACGCGCCACAATCTTGCGGAAAAAACAATGCCCTCGGCCTTGGCGATGTAAGTTTGGCCTCCGTCCCGATCGGATCGGAACAAATTCCAAATTACAAATTGTCTGAACGACACAACCGACGAATGATCGACGATCGACGAATTCGCGAGAACGGTCGCGCCAACGATCCAATAATGAGCATCGCCAAAACCAAATACTTCGGCTGCGGATGAAACACCGCCGCCGCCAACTCCGACACTTCCAATACCGCGACGACACCGTTGTCACCGTCAGCCGATTCGGTCGCTGAAACATGATCACCAATCGCGCTGTGGATATCCGCGTTCGCAGAGTGATCGGCACGTAGCATCGTTGTTCGGACAACCGTTTTTTTCGCGGTTGACTGAAGCGGCTGAGTTCTCAACCCGGCACGATCACTTTCTGCAATCAACGCTGACTCATGACGGTGAGATTTGGAAATAGAGTTGTCCTGGTGAGACGCATCAAGCGCCGTCGAGAGATCGTTGAGGTCCGCTCGCTCCGTCAACTCCGCAGGAAGCGCCGTCGAGTCCAAATCCGCTTCAGCCACGACCACACTTTCCGAGATGACTCGTGACGACTCTGCGAGTGCAACGGATCGCGGTCCCCTTTGCACGACGACGAGTCGCATGACCGCACGCCCCTCAGCATCGGTCGAACGAACATACGTCGTCGGCCCGTCACTGCCGCCGACGGTCAATCCCGAATCATCTTGCACCGACCTCGCCGCACCATACGCGACCACTTGTCCGCTTCCGGCCAGCTTTAATTCCACTACGTGACCACTCTCTGCCAAGTCACTCGATTCGCTCTTTCTCTCCGCATCACTGTTGAAAACGAAACCGGAGGCGACTCGCGCGGCGGAAGTCGGAATCGAGGCCAAGCCACTCGCAGCCAGTCCCAATCCCGCCAGCGGAGCCTGACTAAACTCAAGGCCGAGCGCCGAATCAAATAGAAAGCCCGAACCGACATCAGCCGACTTCTGTGCCTGATCCGATTCCTCAGCATGTTGATCGACGTGACTTACGTCAGGGCCGCTGAACTCGGACGTATCGACCAACGCAGACACCGGCGACACAGCATGGCTCACCAGATCGAGCCCTAGCGCACCAACTCCGTCAAAGGCCACGCTCACCGCGCTCAACAACGTGCGTGATTCCAACGGTTCAGCCGCCACAAACATCTTGCGACGACGACGACGCGATCGAGTGGTCGAGAAACCGGAAGGAATCAGCAAAATCGTTGGCCACAATTCCTCTGCCAGTTCCGTGAGATCGTGTCCCATCGTGTGCCCTTAACATCATGCCCTTGCTGCGTCACCACGCCTAACAGGCGAATGTCATCGCACACACCACAAGAAACGGCAAGACACATTCTCGTCGATCTTACGAAGGCCCAGGAAATCGGAAATACACAGGCGCATTTTCCCTCCTTCCAAATCACTAACCGACAGTCATTGACGGTCCCCGCCACGGTCACACCATTTTTTAGTGATCGAGCAACAGGACCGAATTGACTTCCCGAGTAGTGAGTCAGTTTGGTGGCCTGTCGTCTTTCGCTCCGCAAAAGAACGCCCTTTCGCGGAGCTAAAGACGA
>JAYUFI010001104.1:0-3112 GCA_043738805.1 Planctomycetaceae bacterium
ATCACTGGAAGAGGAGTTCTGTCATGCGTTTTTCTTGGCTTCAAAGTTTGATCAATCGACGTCCCAGCCGTTCGGCGAGTCGTCGCCGAAACAACAACACTCAGAACCAGATTCAGGCGGAGGTCTTGGAGCAGCGCCAAGTACTGACGATGCTCGCTCCGACCAGCGTGGCGGCGACTGCGGCAGCCGATGTTGAGGTTCGCGACTTCAACGGAGACGGAGTGAATGACATCGCGTCGCTGAACGCGTCGATCGGGGTTGTCAGCGTGATGCTGGGGAATGGCGACGGGACGTTTCAGGCGGGAGTGAATTCAGCGGCGGGTGGGACTGGCGTAAAGATGGCGGCGGCGGACTTTAATCATGATGGGAAGCTCGACCTCGTGACGGTCGAGGGCTATCAAATCGACTTGCTGAAGGGGAACGGTGACGGTTCGTTCCAGACGCCGATCGCGTATTACGCGAGTGCTTATCCGAACGACATCGATGTGGGCGACATCAACAACGACGGTCTCGACGATGTCTTCACCGCGAGCTTCTCATACGGAGGCACGACGCAACTCTTTATCAACGACGGCATCGGTGGATTCCTGCCGACTCGCAATTTGGCGATTGGGCCGACGGGCCTGCAAATTGAAGGGGCTGACGTCAACGGCGACGGCAACCTCGATCTCGTGCAGTCGAACGGATCGGGCTATTACGCGGTCCTCGTGGGATCGGGCACTGGGACGTTTACTTCGGCAACACCGCAAGCGTTGGGTGTCTCGTCGCAGGATCTCAAAGTTGCGGACTTTAACGGTGACGGCAAGGCGGATCTGGTCGTGACGAACGGCAGCGCGGTGACTGTGTACTCTGGCTCGGCGACGGGAACGTTTCAGTCACCGGTCAGTTATCCGATCGTTGGTGCTTCCCGATTGAAGTTGGGCGACATCAACGGTGACGGCAATCGCGACGTCATTGCGAGCAACGGTATGGTGTTGCTCGGTCGAGGTAACGGTGGGTTCTACGCTCCGACGGTTTATGGGGCAGCGACCGGAACGGCGCTGGGGGTCGGTGATCTCAACGGTGACGGCGGACTCGATATCGTCGCTGGAAGCACGACTGGAGTGACTGCGTCATTGAACGGCAACAACGATGTCCAACTTCTCGCCGGTGCGACTCAGGTTTCCGTGAGCACATCCGGTTCGGCTCAAGCGGGAGTTCCGTTTGCGGTCACGGTGACGGCACTCGATGCAGACGGGAATGTGGTGACCGGATTCCAAGGAACGGTCGGAATCATGGGTGCCGCAGGGACGATGCCCAGCAGCTACACGTTCTTGGCGAGCGATCACGGCGTGCATACCGTCGCCAATGCAGCGACGCTCTTCGCAGTCGGATCCGAAACTTATTCGGTGACATCGCCGTTCCTGCCCGATGCGTCGGGCAGTATGAATGTCGGCTCCGGAATCGCCGCGAAATTTACAGTGGCCGCCAATCAAGCGACTGCCGTCGCGGGAACGGCAACCAGCGTCACCGTCTCGGCCTTCGATGCGTACGGCAACACGGCGACGAGCTATCTCGGCACAGTTCACTTCACGAGCAGTGATGCTCAAGCCGGTTTGCCGAGCGACTACACCTTCATGGCCGATGACGCAGGGACTCACACGTTTGATGTCGCGTTGAAGACGGTTGGCTCGCAGTCGGTCAACGCGATCGACACGCTCACGGCGACGGTGAAGGGAAGCTCCGGCTTGGTTTCAGTGACTCCAGCTGCTGCGTCTTCGCTGACGGTAACCGCCACAACGGGCTATGTCGGTTCGGTGAATGCGGTCTACGTGCATGCTCTCGATGCCTACGGCAACATGGCAACGAGCTACAACGGAGTCGTGCATCTCACAGCATCGGATGTCGGAACGACGGTCTCTGGCGATGCGGCGTTGCTCAACGGCAGCGGCACGCTTACCTTCACACCGATCGTAATGGGACCGCAAACGCTGACGGCCAATGATGTCGTCGATGGTTCGATCGCGGGCAGCGGCTCGGTCAACGTCACACCCGGTTGGGGAGCACGCTTCTCGGCCACACCTTTGCCGAGCACCACCACAGCCGGACAGACTCAGTACACGACAGTCACGGTCTATGACTCTTACGGCAATGTCTCGACCGTCTACACGGGCTTGGTACTCGTTTCGGGGAGCGATCCGCGATCTGGCAGCTACGTTTACTTCACCGCAGCGGACGCGGGAGTCAAAACGATTCCGGTGACACTCTACACGTCGGGCGTGCAAGCGGTGACGATCTCCGACTACCTCAAGCCGGGTGTCACCACGACGCAAACAGGGATCACCGTAACGGCGGGTGCCGTGGCGTCGATCTCGGCAACACCGCTGCAAGCCACGACGGCAGGTACGACTCAAAGCGTGACAGTCACGGGCCGCGACATCTACGGCAATGTGGCCACGGGATATCTCGGGACCGTCACCTTCGCGAGCACCGACACGCTAGCCACGCTCCCAGCGGACTACACCTTCACGAAGGCGGATGCTGGCAGCCATACCTTCGCGGTGACGTTCAAGCAATCGGGTACTCAGGATATCACCATTGCCGACACGACAACGCCTGTCGTGGTCCAGTATTACCAGCCAGCGACGATGACGTACTCGCAGCTTCACATCCCGGTTTCTCCAGATGTCCTCAGCACGTTCGCGATCAAGGGTGCTTCGACCAGCAACACGACGGCGGGATCGACCATCAATCTGATCGTCACCGCGTCGGATGTTTATGGCAACGCGATCACGAACTACGTCGGGACCGTTCGCATCAGCACGACCGATGGGCAAGCCAATCTGCCGTCGAGCTACACCTTCAACTACGCCGATGCAGGGACTCATACCTTCGCCGTCACGTTGAAGACCGCTGGCTCGCAGTCGATCACGTTCACCGACAGCGCGAACTCCGCGATCATCGGCGGCCTGAGCGGTCTGTCCGCAGTCACCGTCAAAGCCGCCGCTGCGAGCAAGTTCTCGATCGTCACTCCGACGAGCGTGAATGCGGGTAATGCCCAATCGGTCGCTGTCGCCGTGACTGATGCTTACGGCAACGCGATCACGAGCTACACCGGCACCGTGAAGGTCAC
>JAYUFI010001105.1:0-1104 GCA_043738805.1 Planctomycetaceae bacterium
GTTCGTGAATAACGACGTCGATAACAACGCGCGGTATCTCCGCGAGGGACTCGCGAAATTACTCGGCACGACAACCGACAATGTCTCGGTGTTGTTCGATCAAACGACCGTCGGAATGCACCGCTACTACATCTCACTGAAGGGCGCGTTGACGGGGCAGAGCATTCACGGCGTGAACGTCACGAACACGTTTGACGGCGGCGGCACGGTGCGACTGCTTCCGCCGGACGCCGGTCTCTCCGGCAAGTACGCGCACAACTACCGTGACAAAACCGGCCGCCTGCAAGTGGAGAACCTTCCGATCAGCACGCGCGTCGGCACATCGGGTTCTGCGGGGAATTCCGAAACGCAGCGAGTCACGATCAACTCCGCCGGTCAAACAGGTTTCTTCACGCTGACCTTCACGAACGCCGGCATCGCTTACAAGACGGCGACGATGCCGCTCAACGCGGATGCCGCCTCCGTGCAAACCGCGCTGAACAACGCGATCGCTGGCTTGGCCGGAGCGAAGCTGACGGTCACGAGCACGACCGCCGGAGTTTGGAATGTCACCTTTGGCGGCTCACTGGCGGGACGCGACGTTCAGCCGTTGAAAGTCAACGCGGAAGCCAATTCAACCGTCGGATCGGGAACGTTCACTCTGACGGCGGGCGGGCAACCGACAGGACCAATCAGCTTCTCATCGAACACAGCGACGCTGGCGAACAACATTCAATCGGCGCTCGCGGCAAACAACGCGATCGGTTCAGGCAACGTCAGCGTGACGTTTGATGAGGGACAATCGTCGGAGACAACGAAGACGTTCCGCATCAATTACATCAACGGCAAAGCGACGACCAACGTCGGTGATCTCATCGCAAACGGCAGCGGACTGACGAATGCACAAATCGCGACCAGCGTCCGCCAACAAGGCGAAGCATCGATCGCCGAGCGTCAAACCGTGACACTTGAAACCGCCGCGCAAACTGGTTCGTTCGTGCTCAGCGTGAAGATCGGTGCGACGACGTATTCGACCGCCGCGATCGACTTGAACGCCAATCAATCGACGATCAACGCTGCCCTGGTGTCGGCGTTCTCAACGCTCGCCGGAGCCAGCGTGCGGGT
>JAYUFI010001106.1:0-3109 GCA_043738805.1 Planctomycetaceae bacterium
AGGACGTAATTCCACCATCCCGGAGCCCCCCCTGTCGTGTCTTGGGCATCCTCCAACATCTTGACGATCGTCACCATTCGGGCGCGATCGCGTGTGCCGTCTTTTGCGGCCGCGTAAACCATCAGATGTAAACCGGCTTCATAAGTTTTATCCGGCGGTCGCCGCGAACGAAGATAATCCAACCCTTTTTTGACCGCCGGGTCTTGTGGCGTCATTCCGATGTTGAGCAACGCCAGCGTCGCCAAACTCGTCGCGCCAGTGGGATACGACTCATTGAAAACACAGGGCCATGTTCCATCGGCCTGTTGCGAGTTCAGCAAGAACCCCTTCCCTTTTTCGATCGCCTTGCGCACTGCTTCGGGCTTGAGATCATCGGCGGCAATGGTTCGTTGTGGTTCAATGCCGCCCCACATTGTGGTGAGAATGACGATCAGGCAGGTCAGTTTGCGGCTGGGGTTCATGGCGACCTCTTCATGCGGCAAAGCCGCGACCAAACTAACCAGAAGCGTCGGCGAGGGGGACGCTTTGCCAATCACCCTATGAGTCAGAGCGTTTTTAGAACGTCCGCCCTCGCTAACGCTTCGGGTGACAAAATACACGCGGTATCGTTGCTTCTCCGCTTCTGCGGAGCCTTTTACAATCGCTCCGCTCAGACGGCTATGTCATTCCGTTGCGTGAGCGATTGGCTTGATCCTCGATCGGCAATCTCCCAGCACCACACGGCCCACAAACCGTAACCCGCGATGAAAGCGAGCCTCCCTTGGCCGAGAGACGCGATTTTGATGAGTTCCTGGAAAAGTTCCGCCGCCGCCGAGAACTCATGGTGACCGAACTGCACAAGGTCATCATCGGCCAAGAAGCGGTCATCGAGCAAATCCTCGCAGCGATTTTCACGGGCGGACATTGCCTGTTGGTCGGCGTGCCGGGTCTGGCGAAGACGTTGATCGTCAGCACGATCGCGCAGATTCTCGATGTGCAGTTCAAACGGATTCAGTTCACGCCGGACCTCATGCCGTCAGACATCACCGGCACGAACGTGCTCGACGAAAACGAAGCCGGACGCCGCGAGTTCCGCTTCGTGAACGGCCCGGTCTTCACCAACATCCTCTTGGCCGACGAAATCAACCGCACGCCGCCGAAGACTCAGGCCGCGTTGCTGCAAGCCATGCAGGAACGCGAAGTCACCGCCGGTCAAACGACATACAAACTTCCCGAACCCTTCTTCGTCATCGCCACGCAGAATCCCATCGAGCAAGAAGGAACGTACCCGCTTCCCGAAGCACAGCTCGACCGGTTCATGTTCAACGTCATCGTCGATTACCCGGAGCTTGAGCACGAAGAGCAAATCCTCGCGGCGAGTTCGTCGATGGAGAAACCGGACGTTCGCAAGGTGCTGTCGGCTGACGCGATCGTCTACTTGCAGAAGCAGATCAACATGATCGAAGCCGCGCCGCTGACGATCAATTACGTGGCGCGATTGGTCCGAGCGACTCGTCCGAGTGACGTCTCCGCTCCGAAGTTTGTGAAAGACCTTGTCGGCTGGGGAGCCGGTCCCCGCGCGGGACAGTTCTTGATCGCCGGTGCGAAAGCGATCGCCGCGATGGACGGCCGCCCGGCCATCAATGTCGACGATATCCGCCGAGTCGCGATCCCCGTCCTGCGGCATCGAGTCTCGACGAATTTCCAAGCTCAAGCGGAAGGGGTGACTCCCGAAACCGTGATCAAGCGGCTGATCGCCGAACTGCCGGAACCGAAGATCGCGAAGTACGAATGAGCGTCCCGTCTTCCAGGGGTGCTCCGGTTCGACGGAGCCCTCCATTCATTTGAAATAGCGATTCTCAAACTTCCAAAACCGCCACGACGAACATCGTCCATCCAGAAGAACGATGTTCTGAGCGATCAATGTCGTCATTCCAATTGCATGGAGGGCTGCGTCGAGCCGCAGCACTCCAGGGCTTTGCCGTGCCGGATGTCTCTGGTAGCTTGCCTCGGTTCGCGATCAGTCACGCCTCACCGAGAGATATCTCATGCGCTGTCGCTTCACTTTGCTGGTGGTCTTTTTCACGGCGATGCTGTTGGCTCAGCCGGTCTATGCCACCAAAAAGAAGAAAGACCCGAAGATCTCGGCAGCGGTGACCCGAGCGTTGGATTTTTTGGCGCGCGAACAACGGCGACAGGGTTACTGGGAAGCGAATCAAGGACAGTACCGAGTGGCAATGACCGCGTTGTCTGGCAACGCTCTCTTGGCGGAAGGCTCGACGACCACGCGCGGCAAATACGCCAAGAACATTCGACTGGCGGTCGATTACCTCTTAGAGATGGCTCAGCCGTCGGGGCTCATCGGCTTCAAGGACGATTTTCATTACACCTACGGGCACGGCTTTTCGATGCTGTTCTTGTCGCAGGTTTACGGGGAAGAGGAAGACTCCGAACGCCGAACGGATCTCAAGCGAGTGCTCATCAAAGCGGTCGAGTTCTCTGCTCTGGCTCAGACCGAGCGGGGCGGTTGGGGATATGTCTCCGCCAAGGATCAGCCCAATTTCGATGAGGGCTCCACCTGCATCACTCAGGTACAAGGACTGCGGGCTTGTCGCAACGCGGGGATTCCGGTTCCCAAAGAGATCATCGAGAAGGCCAAGAAATACATCCAAGACTGCACGACTCCGGAAGGAGGCGTGCAATACAGCATTCGCGGCGGCGGCCCTCGCCCACCGATCACCGCAGCGGCCGTCGCGGCGATGTTCAACGCCGGTGAGTACGGCGAGTCCGAGAACGTCAAGAAGATGATGGAATTTTGTAAACAAAACGTCTGGCCGGGCAAATCGAGTTCGAACCAACAGCTCTTCGGCAATTGGCACTACGCCCATTACTACTACGCTCAAGTCGTGTACCGGCTCGGCGACGACGAGTGGAACAAATACCTCGCGGACATCGGCAAGGAGATCCTCAGCAAGCAGACGGCGAATGGTTCTTGGAAAGAAGGGCACATCGGCGATGTCTACACGACCGCGATGAACGCTACGATCTTACAACTCGACAACGGGTATCTGCCGATCTACCAAAGATGACAAGTGCGCCCTAGTGCTTTGTCACAGCCAAAGTTTCGGGT
>JAYUFI010001107.1:0-3109 GCA_043738805.1 Planctomycetaceae bacterium
TTCGGATCGGACCTTCGGTGATCTCAACGATCTTCACGTCAATGCCGACAAACAATCGACC
Organism: Planctomycetaceae bacterium; assembly: GCA_043738805.1. Classification (GTDB taxonomy): domain Bacteria; phylum Planctomycetota; class Planctomycetia; order Planctomycetales; family Planctomycetaceae; genus SXKJ01. The sequence goes on from JAYUFI010001107.1 coordinate 62, forward strand.
GACGCATGTCCCTTTGCCGGCTCGCGAAAGTGGTGCAGTTTGCTCCAGCACTTCGCGGCCGCTAATCGACGCGACAGGCAGTGACTCCGTCGCTCCGTAGGGAGTGTGAATGTCGGCATCGGGATTCGAGAACGCTCGCCGCATTCGCTCAATGACGTGAACGGGCACCGGAGCGCCCGCCGACAACACGCGCCGCAAAGTGCTCGGCAGCTTCTCACCTGTCGCTTCGCAGTGCCGGCCGATGCGGTTCCAAATTGCGGGCGAGCCAAACGCTTGTGTCACCTTCCAATCACGCAAATGAGCCAGCATCCTCACCGGATCAACGCGTGCCGGCTTTGTCGGGTCCATGTCCGGAATGACCGTTGTCACTCCCATCGCCGCGTTGAACAGCCCGAACAACGGAAACCCCGGCAGGTCCACTTCGCCTGACTGAATCCCGTAGAAATCACGTAGCAAATCAATCTGAGTGTCGAACATGCCGTGCTCGTAAACAACTCCCTTCGGAGGGCCGGTGCTGCCGCTGGTGAAGATGATCGCTGCCGGATCGGTACTCCTAGTGCGCCAGACTCGATCACTCGCAGAAGCGTTGTCGATCGCACGACATCCGCTGACGAGAAGCTCGGCATATGTCTTGCCGCCCCAAAGCCACCTTCGTCCAACCGTGACATTGAACCGAGCGTTCTGAAATCGGTGACGATTCAAAACTCGGATCGCTTGAACAATCGGGATTGCGACGAAGCCATCGGGAACGGTCTCCTCAAGGCATTGAAAAATGTTCGATCGCCCCATGCCCGGATCAATCAGCACGACGACGATGCCGGCTCGCATCATCCCAAACGTCAGCGCGATGAACTCAAAGCCCGGACGAACCATCAGAATGATTCGTTGCCCCGGTTCGATTCCCCAAGCTCGCAGCCCAAACGCAATCTGGTTCGCGTCACGCTCCAGTTCCGCGAAGGTCCAACTGCGATAACGATAGGCACCCGCCGAATCGCGTCCGACCGGCTGCACGACAGCAACTTGATTCGGCCACCGCTGGACAGACTGACTCAGCCGATCGGCGATGTTGAGACTATTCACCGCCAGCCGCTTTCGTCCTTTTGGCAAAGACCAATTCATGATCTTTGAAGTTGTAGCGATCCCCAGCGTGCATCATGGCCGGCGATGCTCTCTCGGCGCGAGAACGACCATCGAACACCGACACCTGGTTGTCGCCGACGACTTCCATCATGTGCCCATGCACGATCATGGCGGTCGAATCTTCAATGCCCAGGCCGACGACTTGTGGATGCTCGTACTTCAGTTGAGTCATCTCCGCCAGTGTTTCACCACGCACGGAACTTTGTGAAATCGCAACTCCCGGCAGGAACCCGAATCCTCGGTCGTAACCCTCAACAAACATGCGTTTCATGGGCATCGGACTCGCTTTGAGCAACACATCCCCTTGCACAAGTCCGCCCGCAGCCGTGCCGCCGATGACTCCGCCGCGACGCAACAAGTCGTGACACAACTGCTCGGCGACGGTCCCCATGCAGGCATCGACAAACTTGTACGGTTGAGCCCCGCTGAGCCAAATCCCGCGCACGGTTTTCAACAACGCCAGAATCTGCGGATCATTCGCCTGCTTGCGTGAGTTGACCTGCACTCGCTGAATGTTTTTGACTCCCGCTTTGCGAAGCTCATTCATGAATTCGTCGTCGGCCTTCCTCGTCTCTTCACCATCCAGCGAAACAAACGCGATCGTCGCTTCCGCCCCTCCCGCCGCTGCCACAAATCGTTCGGTCGCTGCCGAAGGAACGTCGTCACCGCCAACGATCACCAGCGTTCCATCGAGCACTTGAGGAATCGCGTCTTCCACAAACGTTCTCGACGCTTGCTGCAATCGCGCGGCGGCAATGCGACTGAGCAAACCCAAATCGGCGTCATCACCTGCTCGGATCGACTCCACAAGCGGCTCACGCGAATCAGTCCGAGCAAAACAAATTCGGACTTCCGACTCACCCAGGACCGACAATCGCCGCCCTTGAACGAGCAGCGCGGTTCCTTCATCGATACCCAATCCCACCAACTCCGGATGCTGCTCGATCACTTTCAACAACCGATCTTGTCGCTGGCGTCTGACAAAATGCTGATCAATGACAGCGCCGTCGATGAAGCTGAAGCCGCGGCTAAGTTCTAAGGTCGGACTGCCACGTCGAATCATGAGTTTCGACATCACCGCAGCGCCCGCCGAAGTCCCACCGATCACGCCGCCACGTTCCAATAAATTGTGCATCTCAGTTTCGGTGCGTGTCCCGGAATAGGTATCAATGAGCCAAGCTTGATTGCCTCCCAGAAACCAAACTCCTGTCGCTCGCTTCAGCGATTCAACGAAGCTGTCGCTGTCGGCAACTTCGCGTGACCGAGTGTGCAAGATGTTGAACTCGGCGAGCTTTTGACGTCGCCACCAAGCAACGTAAGTCTCCACATCGGGCAAATCCGCTGTCTGGCTCGCGGTCGAAATCACCACAATGCGAGCGAATTCGCCCCCTGCCAACTGCAGAACCTTGCCTCGCAAAGATTCCGGCAACGTTCCGCCACCACAGATCACCAATGAGCCTTTCTCTGGGCCTTTGGCGCTGGTTTCCGGAACTTGCCCGCGACACTCAGCGGTCATCATGACCACAAACATCGCCATAACCGCCAACCCGCTCCGCGCCGCACGGCGCTGGCATTTACAATGCGTCAAGGTGGCACCTCGCTCTTAGCCCACAAACATCCTTCGCACAGTTCAGCCACATCCTGCGACCGCCTGGAGGCGAAGGCTACCGATCGAGCGCACCAGTATGCTGTTTTTTCCGATCGAATAAAGACCGATTTGTGGATGCTGAGGAAAGAATATGAGGATCACGGCAATTTTTATTCAGCCGTTTGCGATGCAGATCGCCCTTAATTGAGTACGGATCCCAACAATTAACCGGCTAAGGTTATACCTCGCGCGGTCTTCGATGAGATGTTTTGTCCGATCGTTTAACCGCACGCCGCAGGCACGCGCGTTTCAAAACGCGC
>JAYUFI010001108.1:0-21671 GCA_043738805.1 Planctomycetaceae bacterium
AGCACAAGCCGCAATGAGGCACGCCAGCATCGACATGACGATGGGCACATACACCGATCCGAAGTTGCTCGACGTGCAAGGCGCGTTGGACTCGCTGCCGTCGCTCAACCTTAATTCTTCACCATCGACCGATCGGACGGTGCTGCGAGCAACAGGGACGGATTGCCAGAAACAATGGCCTTCAACAAGCTCACCAAAAGACGCACCAAATAACGCACCAGCTACCGGCTTTCGGAGTCTTTTGGGGTCATTCCCTGACGTGGCATCGGAGAACGACACCGAAAGAGCGACACACAAGACAAGTCATGAAAACCCCGCGAAAACCAGCAAAAAAGCCTTGTCCGCAGGGTTTGCGAACAAGGCTTTGTGTATATCCTCGATAGGGATCGAACCTACAACCTTCGGCTTCGGAGGCCGACGCTCTATCCAATTGAGCTACGAGGACAAGTTGCGAAAATTGCTTAGTACTCTTTCGCCTTGATCCAGGTCATCATGCGGCGGAGTTGTTTGCCGACGACTTCGAGCGGGTGGTTGCGTTCGCGGCGGCGGATGGCTTGGAAGCTGGCTTGGTTGGCTTTGTTTTCCAGAATCCAGTCGCGAGCGAATTGGCCGGATTGGATTTCGTGGAGGATCTACTTCATCTCGGCTTTGGTTTGCTCGGTGACGTTGCGTGGGCCGCGCGTGTAGTCGCCGTACTCAGCGGTGTTTGACACGCTGTAACGCATGTAGTTCAGGCCGCCTTGGTAGAAGAGATCGACGATGAGCTTAAGCTCGTGCATGCACTCGAAGTAGGCCATCTCTGGTTGATAGCCCGCTTCGACGAGGACTTCAAAACCCGCCTTGACGAGCGCGCTGACTCCGCCGCAGAGGATGACTTGTTCACCGAAGAGGTCGGTTTCGGTTTCTTCGGCGAAGGTAGTTTCGATGACACCGCCGCGAGTGCCGCCGATTCCCTTGGCATAGGCGAGAGCGAGCTTGCGTGATTCTTCAGACGCACCCGGCAGTAGGGCGATGAGGCTCGGCACGCCGCCACCTTTTTCGTATTCGCTGCGGACGAGATGGCCGGGGCCTTTCGGAGCAACGAGTGCTGCATCGTGACCCGTTGGCGGGATGACTTGGCCGAAGTGAATGTTGAATCCGTGCGAGCACATCAGCAATGCGCCCTTCTTCAGGTTCGGACGAATTTCAGATTTGTAGATGTCTCCCTGCACCTCGTCGGGCAGGAGGATGTTGACGAGGTCGGCTTGCTTCACGGCTTCGGCGATCGACATCGGCTTGAAGCCGTGGCTGACGGCGAGGTCATAGTTCGCACTGCCGGGACGCTGTCCGATGATGACATTGCAGCCGCTATCGCGCAGGTTCTGAGCCTGAGCGTGTCCTTGGCTGCCGTAGCCCAGGATGGCGATGACTTTGTTCTTCAAGAGAGAGAGGTCGGCGTCGGCGTCGTAGTAAATCGTGACTGGCATTTTAGGTTGGTCCGTTGTCAGTGGTTGGTTGTTAGAGGGAGGAAAAGATTTCAGATTTGAAATTTCAAATTTGAGATCTGACAGCAGAAATCTGAAATTCAAATCTCAGATTTCAGGAGGCACTCACGCGTTCGGCGTGACTTCGTGATCGCGTTGCAGGGCGATGCGGCCGGTGCGAACCATTTCGAGGATGCCGAACGGTCGCATCAGTTCAATAAAGGCTTCGATTTTTTGCTCTTGGCCGGAGATTTCGACCATCACGTGAGTCGGGCTGACGTCCACGATGCGGCCTCGGAAAATCTCGACGAGTTCTTTGATCTCGGCTCGTGCATCGTTAGCGGTGCTGACTTTCATGAGCATCAAGTCGCGTTCAACATAACGTTGCTCGGAAAAGTCGATCACCTTCACGACGGTGATGACTTTTTCCAATTGCTTACGGACTTGATCGAGCACTCGGTCATCACCGGCGACGACGAACGTGATCCGCGAGTAATCAGGGTTTTCCGTCTCGCCGACCGCGAGGCTGTCGATGTTGAACGCGCGCGACGCCAGCATCCCGGAGATGTGCGCGAGCACGCCAGGTTGGTTCATCACCAGCGCTGAAAGAACATGTTTCATGAAGTTGACTCTTTCCGAAGCAGGCCAAATCCATCCGGTCTCAAGCGACAATCCAAGCGATCTACACCCGGCCAGAAGGGTCGGGAAGTCTAAAGTCGGATTCGCCGATTCACAACGCTGTTGGCGGCTGCATCAGCTCGAAAGCCCCTTCGGCCAGCAATGTTTCTGCGACCGCTTCGCCGAGGGCAATTGCGTCGCCTTTCGAGTTCACCACCGCTTCGTTTTCGGCCTCAAGGCGTTGAGTTCCGTCGAGGCTCAAGACGACGGCGGTCAGCCGCAAATTGTCGCCCTCGAAGCGAGCCCAGACGCCGAGCGGAGCATGGCATCCCGCTCGCAGCGTTTTGAGAACAGTTCGCTCGGCGATGACGGAGTGTAACGTCGGACGATGAAGGAGTTGCTTCAGAATTTCTCGCAGCGAAGTGTCATGAGTGCGGCACTCGATTCCCAACGCGCCTTGACCGACTGCCGGATAAAAACAAGGTGGTTGCAGCGGTGCGCTGATACGGCCACCCAGTTCGAGACGAGTCAGCCCTGCCTCCGCGAGGATGAGGGCGTCGAACTCGCCGTCATCGAGCTTACGCAGCCGAGTCTCGACGTTGCCGCGAGCTTCTTGAAATTGCAGATCAGGCCGCACATTCAACAATTGAGCTTTGCGACGCGGACTGCCGGTTCCGATCCGTGCGTTGAGCGGCAACGTCGACAGGATGAATTCTAGCTCGGCCTGTGGATCGTCCTCGAAGTCGTCTTCACCATCATCTTCTGAATTGCCGTTTCGGTTGCCGCTTTTCTCGGCGGCGTTTGGTGTCGCAGCAATCTTTTTTCCTGCCGGAAGAACGAGCACATCAAACATTGCTCCGCGAGTTGGCACGGCGGCGAGCGTTAAGCCTTCGGTCGGTTCGGTGGGCAAGTCTTTCAAACTGTGGACGGCTAAGTCGCTGCGGCCGTCGAGCAAAGCCGCCTGAATCTCGCGCGTGAACACGCCTGTTCCGCCGAGTCGCGTCAGAGCTTCTGTTTTGTCGCGATCGCCGATTGTTGAGAGCGGCACGATCTCGACCACTCGATCCGGTGCGGCAGCTTTGATCAGTTCCGAAACATGCTGTGCTTGCCACATCGCCAACCGACTGGCTCGCGTCGCGATGCGAATGGGGGGAAGGGAATCCATCAAAGTTGCTCGCTTCTAAATCTGCTGTAGAACGGTTTTTCAAACCGTTGGTTGTCTAACGCCGCTGAAACGCACGGTTTGGAAAACCGTGCTATGAGGTCGCTGACCAATTCGCCGCACGTTTTTCTAAGAATGCCGTCTGGCCTTCGAGCGGTTCGCCGGTTGGATAACACTCTGCGAACGCACGTGCTTCCGCTTCGTATTGTGAGACGAGATCGACTCCTTGAGACACGTGTTGTTGCAGCAAATGCTTCACTCGGCGGCGAGCTTGTGGTCCGCATTTCAGAATTTGTTCGATGATTTTTTCAACTCGAAGAGCGAAGTGTTCGGCCAGGAAGACATCGTTGATGAGGCCGATCCGTAATGCCTCGCTCGCCGAGATCAACTCGCCGGTCAGGATCAGTCGCCGAGCGATTGCACCGCCCAACAAATGAGTCGCTCGCACCGTGCCGCCCCAGCCGGGGAGAATTCCGATGGTCGTTTCGGGGAGTCCGATCTTCGCTCCTTCCGCCGCAAAACGGAGATCGCAGGCGAGCGCGAGTTCCGTTCCGCCGCCGGCGCACGCGGAGTGAATCGCCGCGATTGTTGTCTGCGGCAGAGACTCAATCTGACTCATCAAGCGTTGTCCGGCTCGCGAGTCGGCATACGCCGATTCTTCGTTCAACGATCGCAGCTCGTCGATGTTCGCTCCGGCGATAAACGTCCGGCCTTCGGCGGCAAAGACCGCGACTGAGCAGTCTGTTTGAGAGACTTGCTCGACGACTTCCAACAATCGTTGCCGAGTTGCAGCGGACAGGATTTGAATTCCCTTCTCGCCTTGAAGCGTGATGCGAGCGATCGGTCCTGCGATCGCAAGATGGACTTGAGTTGTCACGATTTCGATTCCTCCACAATACGTCCGTCGCGCATGCGCAAGATGCGATCGTCCGGTTGGATGAACGTCGGATCGTGAGTCACGACGATGACGGTGGCATGATGTTGCTCGCGGAGTTCTCGCAGCAGACGAAATACTTCTGCTCCCGTTTGGCTGTCGAGTTCTCCGGTCGGTTCGTCGGCCAGCACGAGCTTCGGACGCTTGAGCAACGCACGAGCAATCGCCACTCGCTGCTGTTCGCCGCCGGAGAGTTGATTCGGACGATGATCAAGCCGCTCGCCCAATCCGACTTGTTTGAGCAACTCAACCGCGCGCGATCGCAGTTCGGCAGGAATACCCTTCGGAAGAAACGGCACGAGCACGTTATCGACGGCGGTCAGATTGCTGAGTAGATTGAAACTCTGAAAGATGAAGCCGACTTGTTCGCGCCGAAAATTGTCTCGCTGATGAGCGGTCATGCCGCGCAGCCGCTGTCCGGCAAGCGTCAATTCCCCGGACGTCGGCTCATCGAGCGCACCGAGTAATTGCAGCAACGTGCTTTTCCCGCTGCCGGAAGGTCCGAGCACAAACGCGAATGACCCGGCAGGCAACTCAAACGTGACGCCACGCAACGCAGAAACTTCGTGAGTTCCGCGTCGATAAGTCTTCGTCACTGCTGCTGCCTGAATCATGATGGGCGGCAGTGTAACCCGCTCTCATCGCGAGCGGAAACTCGATGAATCGCAATTGTCATCACGGATTTGAGTGAGCCTCGGATCGTAATGAGTTCGCTCGACCGAGTAGTTCTTGAGTCGGTACGATCGTCGAACTCGGCTGCAATTGGTACGTGAATTCGTGCCGGTTGGTGACTTGAAACGGCAACAGATTGTCGGCGAAAAACTCAAACGGCAGGATTTGATACCACGGAGGGGGAACCTTCTGCATTGCTTTCAGCGTGTCATAACCGTCTTTCTGCAAGACGACTTCGCGAGTGCCGTAATGCGTGAAATCGACAGACGTCGGCGTCTCGCCCACTTCGTTGCCGTCGAGCAACACGCGCGCTCCCGGCGGGTTTGAGGTCACCGTCATTCGCCGATGGACACAGCCGGGCAATGCGGAGATCGCCACAACCGCAAACATCAAAACGAGTGAAAAACTTCGACGCATCCGAACGTCCTGTTCGAAGTTTGGAGGAAATGTAAAATTTGGCGTGACGCTCCGCGTCGCGAATCAAGGCGTGGAGCGTCGTGCCACGATGCGGCTTCGCCGCACAACGGAGTCAGTCTTCATCGCCTTCCATGACTGGCGATTTGAAACGGGGACATCATGCCGAGGAGACGGTTTCTTTGAAGGGGGCGGAATGTAGTCACGCCGTCCGACTCGGCCAAGACGAGGTTTTCAACGATCAGACCAAGATAGATTCCGACCAGGATGGGATTGTCATAAATTTGGTTACGCGGTGCGAGCGATGTGTGGCTTCGGATACCGCCATTCAGCGTGAACTCAACCTCGGCCCGCTGACGATTCCATTCTGATTTGTTGAATTCACCCTCATTGTCTTCGGTAAGCAACAACATCGAGCGGAGCAGCAGCGGGGAAGAGATGCCGCAAGCCCCCGCCTTCCTTGAATCTCTGCAAGCAGCCGTTACCGTGGCGGCGATTTGCGCGCGAGGTTTTTGCGCGAAGGAAGTTTTTCCAAGTTCGTAGTCCCGCCTTCAGGCGGAATCGACCACGGGAAAGCCGCCTGAAGGCGGCACTACGAGCTTTTAGACTAGACAAACTGAGGATGTCTCCGTGCCGCGACGAAATGATATTCACAAGATTTTGATCATTGGCTCCGGACCGATCGTGATCGGCCAAGCGTGCGAATTTGATTACTCGGGGACTCAAGCTTGTAAGTCGCTGCGCGAGGACGGGTATGAGGTCATCCTTGTCAACTCGAACCCCGCGACGATCATGACTGACCCGGAGACAGCCGATCGGACCTACGTCGAGCCGATCACGTGGGAGTACGTCGCCAAGATCATCGAGAGAGAACGTCCGGACGCGGTGCTGCCGACGCTCGGCGGGCAGACCGGGTTGAATACGGCGATGGAACTGCATCGGCGCGGCATCTTGGAAAAGTTCGGCTGCGAGTTGATCGGGGCGAAAGCGGACGTCATCAAGAAGGCCGAGGAACGGGACACTTTCAAGCAGGCGATGCTGAAGATCGGGCTCGATGTGCCGCAGTCGGCAGTCGTGCATACGTTGGATGAAGCTCGCGAGGCGCTCAAGTTGGTCGGCTTGCCGGCGATCATTCGAGCCAGCTTCACGCTCGGCGGGACGGGCGGCGGGATCGCGTACAACCGCGAAGAGTATGAAGACAAGATTCGCAAGGGGCTCGCGCTCTCGCCGGTCAACGAAGTCCTCGTCGAGGAATCGGTCATCGGTTGGAAAGAGTACGAGATGGAGGTGATGCGCGACGTGGCGGACAACGTCGTCATCATTTGTGCGATTGAGAACTTCGATCCGATGGGAGTTCACACCGGCGACTCGATCACGGTCGCTCCGGCGCAGACGCTGACCGACAAGGAATATCAGCGGATGCGCGATGCGACGATCGCCTGCATGAGGGAGATCGGCGTCGAGACCGGCGGCTCGAACGTGCAATTCGCGATCAATCCGAAGACCGGGCGGATGATCATCATCGAGATGAACCCGCGCGTGTCGCGCTCGTCGGCACTGGCGTCGAAAGCGACCGGCTTCCCGATTGCCAAGATCGCGGCCAAGTTGGCGGTCGGGTATCGGCTGGACGAGATTCCCAACGACATCACCCGCGAAACGCTCGCCTGCTTTGAACCGACGATCGACTACGTCGTCACCAAGATTCCGCGCTGGGCGTTTGAGAAATTCCCGGACGCCGATGCGACGCTGACCATTCAGATGAAGTCGGTCGGCGAGACGATGGCGATCGGCCGCACGTTTAAGGAGTCGTTCCAGAAAGCAGTGCGCGGCCTTGAGACTGGACACTTCGGACTCGGCGGCGGCAAGAAAGATTTGTGGGGGACCGCCGATCAACCGGGCCGCGACGCGATCGAACCGAAGCTCTCGATTCCGAACGCCGAACGAATTCATTACATCCGTTACGCCTTCAAAGCGGGGATGTCGGTACCAGAGATTTTTGAGCTGACCAACATCGACCCGTGGTTCCTGAATCACCTGCGAGAGATCGTGGAACTCGAAGACCGGATTCGCGCGTGCGGTCGCATGGAAGCCGCCGATGCGACGCTCGTTCGCGAGGCGAAGCGAAACGGCTTTTCCGACCAGCAGCTTGGCTGTTGGTGGGACGTCACGGAAATGGACGTTCGCCGTTATCGCAAGCGGCTCGGCATTGAAGCGACGTTCAAGCAAGTCGATACCTGTGCCGCCGAGTTCGAGGCTTACACGCCGTATTACTACTCCACCTACGAGCAAGAAGACGAAACTCCGGCGAAGGGAGACAAGAAGCGAGTCATGATTCTCGGCGGTGGCCCGAACCGCATCGGCCAGGGGATCGAGTTCGACTATTGCTGCTGTCATGCCAGTTTCGCGTTGCGCGAACTCGGCATCGAGTCGATCATGGTCAACTCGAACCCGGAGACGGTCAGCACCGACTACGACACGTCGGACGTTCTCTTCTTCGAGCCGCTGACGACCGAAGATGTCCTCAACATCTGCGACCGCATGCAGCCCGACGGGGTCATCGTGCAGTTCGGCGGGCAAACGCCGCTCAACTTGGCAAAGGGGCTTGAGGCGGCCGGTGTCAAAATCATCGGCACGTCGCCCGACATGATCGATGCGGCGGAAGATCGCAAGCGGTTTCAAGTCATCTTGGAACAACTCGGTCTGCATCAGCCGCCGAACGATACGGCGACGGACATTGCCGGTGCGCGGCACGCGGCGGAGAAGATCGGATATCCGGTGCTGATTCGCCCCAGCTTCGTGCTCGGCGGCCGCGCGATGGAGATCTGCTACGACGAAGCACAGTTGATGAAGTACATCGTTGCCGCCGTTGAAGCATCATCTGGCCGACCGATTTTGATCGACAAGTTCCTCGAAGATGCGACCGAGGTCGATGTCGATGCGCTCGCTGACGGTCAAGACGTCGTGCTCGGCGGCATCATGGAACACATCGAAGAGGCGGGAGTCCATTCGGGCGACTCGGCCTGCGCGCTGCCGCCGTTCTCGTTACCGCAATCGGTCATCAATGAAATCCGCGAAGCGACGCACAAGCTCGCGAAAGCTCTGCAAGTGCGCGGATTGATGAATATCCAATTTGCGGTGAAGGAAGAGAACGGGCAGCACATCGTCTACGTGCTCGAAGTCAATCCGCGAGCGAGTCGCACATCGCCGTTCGTCAGTAAAGCGACCGGTCGTCCGCTGGCGAAGATCGCTGCAAAAGTCATGGCCGGAGTCAGCCTGCGCGAGCAAGGAGTCACCGAAGAGATCTGGCCGACGTACACGTCAGTCAAAGAGAGCGTCTTCCCGTTCAATCGTTTCCAGGGAGTCGACATCATCCTTGGCCCGGAGATGCGTTCGACCGGCGAAGTTATGGGCATCGACGAAGAATTTCCGATCGCCTTCGCGAAGAGCCAAATTGGCGCGGGAGCAAAACTCCCGACGAGTGGAGCGGTCTTCATCAGCATGGCTCGCCATCACAAACAACTGATGGTCGATCCCGCTCGCCGATTACAACAGCTTGGTTTCAAACTCCTCGCGACCAGCGGCACAGCGCGTGTGTTGAGCGATGCGGGGCTTGAAGTCGCCACCGTGAGGAAGTTGCAAGACGGTCGTCCGAACCTGCTGGACTTCATGGCCAACGGCGACGTGCAATTGATCTTCAACACGCCATCCGGCAAAGGTGCTCGCACCGACGAAGGCAAGATTCGTGCGGCAGCGGTTCTTTACGGAGTCTCGTGCGTCACGACGGTTCCTGGTTGTCTCGCCGTTGTGCAAGCACTCGAAGCGCTCGCGTCGAACCCCGATGTGCGTGTGAAGTCGTTGCAAGAATGGCTGCAAGCCACGTAGCGGCAAGCTTCCAGCTTCTCGCCTCATGTTTTGCCAGCCTGTCTGTCTGCCGAGAAAAGCTCACAAGCTAGAAGCTTCTGGCTACGGTCGGTGAGAACGACGCTGGTACTGAGTGTGGTTCGATCATGGCATGTGGGTCGGTCATCTTCGCAAGCAACTCCGCACCAGCGGACGTGTACTTCACGAGCGTAATTTCATTGCCGCGATTGTTGTGGCTCACTTCATCCATGAACGCCCGGATCAACAGCAAGCCGCGACCACCGATGCGCTCGATATTTTCTTCGTCGGTCGGATCTTTGACTCGTTTGACATTGAAGCCGGGGCCTTCGTCGCGGATGACGAATTTCACGCGGTTCTTTGAGTACGACGCATAGACATGTACTTTGCGATCGCAGTACGGCCACATCACTCGACGTGCCGCCGCCAAGTCGTAATAGATGCTCTCGTCTTCTTGTCGCAGTTCGGAGTCCATTTCGAGGTTGCCGTGATTGATCGCATTCGACAGCGACTCGCTCAACGCAATGCTCATCGGCGATAAGCAGTCGTCATCGAGCAAATCCAACAGCGTGATTTGTTCCAGCAAGTGGCAAATCAGCGGCGGCACCAAACTCAGGTCGTTGTCGATCTCGAATCGCAGATCCATTGACGAGACAAGTTTGTTGATGCGAGCTTTGTCTCGATTGTCTGTCAACTCTAAGACCGCTTCGCTCAATTCAGAGCCGTATTGATGTGCGAGGTGCAGCGCCGTTTCACAATTTTCTGCTTCCAGAATTTCGTGACCCGCACTCTCTGTCACCAATCGTTCTCGCAAGTGCGAACGTCTTGTCGCACAGTCGGAGACAATCAAAAATTTGGGGGATCTAAGGTTGGACATCGTCGGCCAATTTCAACAAGTGGCTGAAAGTGAACAGTGGGTGAGATGACGCAGCAATTCGCGTCGAAGATTAGGTTAGGATTTTCGCGGCTCCGGAAATTCCTGAGTTACAGAGGCAACTATCCCTCTCAACGATGTGTCAATCACCGATTGTTTCTACTCTGCCGCGAGAAACGGTTGTGACGGTCGGAGCGCTACAGAGTTACCGCCGCAAGCGGAGTTCTTGTGGCAAGATTCTACGTAGCCGTCATCGCTCCGCGTGACGAGTCGGTCGCTTTGCAGAGCGTTGGTGAGTCATCGGCTCGTCACGCAGAGCGATGACGGCTACGTATCTGCGGCCTCACTGCGATACATGATTGCCAAGAACGTTCACTGGTGCGGTAGCCGTGACTTGCCAGACCATGCGTCAAGCTGGGAAGCATCAGCCGATCGACTTACCATCCTGCCCCGCAATTGATCTTTTCTTTCGAGGAGTGGGCGTCATGTCGAACTTTGAGTTACCGGTTGGCTTTCAAACATCAGGAGTCGCGTGCGGTGTGCGTGGCGATGTTGGCCGATTGGACCTTGCCTTGTTTGTGTCCGATCGACCGGCGGTGACGGTCGGGGTCTTCACACAGAATCTGGTCTGCGGAGCGCCGGTCAAAGTCTGCCGTGAGCGAGTGCCGCGAACGACGGGGCGAGCGGTGGTCATCAATTCCGGCAACGCGAATGCAGCCACGGGAGATCGTGGAATTGAGGATGCTCAGCGGATGACGTCAGTCGTCGCGCAGTCACTCGGTTGCGCGGCAGACGATGTTTTCGTTTGTTCGACCGGCGTAATCGGTCGGTTCTTGCCAATGGACAAGCTCGAAGTCGGCATCCCGTCAGCGGCTGCCGCGTTGAGCAACACTCCTGCTGCGTTTGAACTCGCGGCGCGCGCGATCATGACGACAGACACCGTACCGAAGCAGGCGACTCGATCGGCTGAACTGCGAGGAACCAACGGCACGAAAACCGTCCGTATCAGCGGCGTTTGCAAAGGGGCCGCGATGATTGCTCCGAACATGGCGACGATGTTGTGCGTGATCATGACTGACGCCGAATTGTCAGCCACAGATGCTGACACCGCGTTGCGACATGCGGTCAACCAGAGCTTCAACTGCATCAGCGTCGAAGGTCACACGAGTACGAGCGACACCGTTTTGTTTTTCGCGAACGGAGCGGCAGGCACTGGCCCGCTCGACGTTGACAGCCGAGCGAAACTGCAAACGATGCTCGACGAAGTCGCGACAGAACTCTCAACCGCAATCATCCGCGACGCCGAGGGTGCCACGCACTTTATCACGCTCGATGTCAACGGAGCGCGCACGCGCGACGAGGCGTTCCGCATCGCCAAGACCATCGCCGATAGCCCACTGGTGAAGACCGCGATTCACGGAGCCGACCCCAACTGGGGCCGCATCGTCTCTGCCGCTGGTTATGCAGGTGTGCCGATGCGCGAAGAAGACATGTCTCTGCGAATCAACAACCTCGACGTCTACCGCGACGGAGCCCCGCTCCCGTTCGATCCGAAAACCGTCAGCGACAGCATCCGTAACAACCGCGACACACACATTGAACTGACGCTGAAGCTCGGCACCGCGAACGTTCGCTATTGGACCGCCGACCTCACCGCCGAATACGTGCGATTGAACGCGGACTACACGACTTAAGCATTGGCTCGAAATAATTTCCAAGTAGGACGGGCATTCTTGCCCGTCAGTTGGGGACGACGGGCAAGAGTGCCCGTCCTACTTGGGCAGTTAGCACGACGCGCAAGCGAGTGGTTCCGGCCACCACCACTCGCTTGTGCGTCGTGCTCGCTTTTCAGTGTGCTAAGGAAGTGATTGCGTCCTCGTTCTTTAGAACTTGTCCAAGAACAACGCCGGAGACCGGTTTTCCAAACCAGTCGAAGTGAAACACCCGGTTTGGAAAACTGGGTTACAAAACCACGGAGCTGTTCTTGGACAAGTTCCTTAAGTCCCTAATCGCTCATGAAGCCCGTCCGCAGATACTCAATCGGCAGTTTTTGCTTTTGCGAAATGGTTTTCCCGCGACGCTGTTCAAAGTGCGTCGGAATTCGCCGTTTCGGGCTTATCACGGCGAGGGATGAACAGCTATTTCCTCGTTCCCTTCGAGCGCACTCGTCTTGCGAGTGACTCATTCGCACTTCCCGGCGACATCCGTCGCATCCATCTGACGTCTCGTTCAATCTCACGTTTCCAAAACTTCCCACCGACAGGCATGGAGGCCGCTATGGTTCTGCGCAAATGGCTGAGTTCGTTGATGAATCCCCGTCAGCAAGTCCGTCCGGCTCGACGCGGTAAGCTCAATCAGCCGAAGCGGTCGGCTCATCAGACGGCGATCGTCACGACGGAGTTGTTGGAGACTCGCCAACTTTTGTCGGCGGTGATCGCGGGGATTGATCAGGATCACGGGACTGACGCTTCAGACGGAGTGACCAACGACGGCACGCTCGATTTGTACGGGACAGCGAGCGGCGATTCGGTGTTGCAGATCAATCGCAATGGCCATTTTGTCGGAGCGATTCTCGTCAATCCAGACGGGCATTGGCGGTTCGCTCAGACGAACCTGGCGGAAGGGAATTATTCCTACCAAGCGAGCGACGGCGACGGATCGCCTTCAACGCTGGCGGTGATGATCGACAAGACCGCGCCGACGGCGACGTTGGCCACGAGCATCTCGCTGGCTCATCCGACGAATGCGGCGAGCATTCCCGTGACGCTCAACTTCAGCGAGTCGATCGGCGGCCTGTCGCTGAGCGATTTGACGATCGGCAACGGAACGGCGAGCAATCTTTCCGGCAGCGGTTCGAATTATTCGTTTGATGTCGCACCGACCGGAGACGGCGCGGTGACGATTGATCTCGGAGCGAGCACCGTTACGGACATCGCTGGCAACAACAATCAAGCGGCAATGACGTTGTCGATCACTTCGGATCGGACGGCTCCCGCTTCACCGGTGATTGAGACACCGAGCGACGCGCTGCTCACGAATTCGACGAGCACGACGATCAGCGGTTCGGCAGACGCGGGAAGCCTCGTGAGTTTGTATGTCGATGCGGATGCCAGCGGCACGTTGTCTGACGGCGACACGTTAGCCGATCAACAGCAACTCGGAGTCGGCATGACCGGCTTTTCGTTGACGGCGTCGTTGACCTCGAATGCGCCGAATCACTTCGTTGTTTCGGCGACCGACGATGCGGGTAACGAATCGAGTGCGGCCGTGGTCTCTGCGATCACGCAAGATTCGATCGACCCACAGCCGACGATCACGTTCAACGGCGCGACACCGACCAGCGCGACGAGCCTGAGCTTCACGATCGACTTCTCCGAAGCGGTCACGGGCTTCGATCAAAGTGACATCGCGATCGGCAACGGCTCGATCAACAACTTCGTCAACGTCAACGGGACTCAAGCGACGTTCAATGTCACACCGAGCAGCGACGGTTCGGTGACAATCGACATTGCCGCGGCAGCAGCGACCGATCTGGCCGGAAATTCGAGCGATGCGGCGACACAGAATGTCGTCGCCAGCGACACCACGAAGCCGACGGCGTCGTTCACGCCGGTCTTCAGCAGCGCGACAAATTCTTCGTTGATCGGAGTCACGGTCACATTCAGCGAGACGGTCGTCGGCTTTGATAGCTCGGATCTCGGCGTGGCGAACGGCAGCGCGAGTAACTTCATGGGGTCAGGGATGACATATTCCTTCGATCTGACTCCGACCGGAGATGGCGACGTCGTCGTTTATCTTTCAGCCGCCGCTCTGACCGATCTCGCCGGGAACTCGAACGATGTAACGGAATATCACGTCCAGTCCGATCGCACCGCTCCGAACGCGCCGAGCGTCACGTCGCCGGCCGGTGCGGCGCTGACGAACGCCACGTCGATCAACATTCAAGGAACGTTGGGCTCGGATGAAGACACGACCGTGCGTGTCTATCGAGACTCCGACAGCAGCGGCACGTTGAATAGCGGCGATGAACTCGTCGGCCAGCAATCGGTGACCGACGGCGACACCGAATTTTCGATCTCGGCTCCGTTGACCACGAATGCCGCGAATCAATTCTTTGTGACGGGGACAGACACCGTCGGCAACGAATCGTCGGCGACCGCCGCGCCAGTGATCACGCAAGATTCGCAAAGCCCACAAGCTTCGATCGCCATCAGCGGCGCGAACCCGACGAACTCTTCGAGCTTGTCGGTCAGCGTCAGCTTTGATGAAAACGTGACGGGTTTCGACGAGAGCGACGTCGCCATGGGCAACGGCACGTTGAGCAACTTTACGGCGATTGACGGATCGCATTACAGCTTCGATGTGGCTCCGACGGCTGACGGTACGGTGACTTTAGACGTCGCCGGCGGCAGCGCGTCTGATGCGGCGGGCAACGCGAATCTCGGTGCAACTCAAGCGTCTGTGTTCGTTGATCGAGTCGCTCCGACGCCAATGCTCAGCACATCCGCGAGCAATCCGACGAACGCGGCAACGTTCGGTTACTCGGTCAGCTTCGATGAAGCTGTCACCGGTTTCGATGCGAACGATCTCAGCGTGACGAACGGCACTGTGTCGGACTTCAGCGGCAGTGGATCGAGCTATTCGTTCCTCGTGACGCCGACCGCTGACGGCGATGTCACGGTCAGCGCGAACGGCAGTGGCGCGAGCGACGCGGCGGGAAACAGCAACAACGGATCAAACGAGATCACGATTGTCAGCGACCGCACATTGCCGACCGCGCTGCTCAGCAGTAACGCCAGCAATCCGACGAATGCAAACTCGATTCATATCGACGTGAGTGCCAGCGAAAACATCATCGGGCTGACGGCTGACGATTTTCTTCTCACGAACGGGACACTCAGCAACTTCACTGGCAGCGGCAGCAGTTATGCGTTCGATGTGAGTCCGATTGCCGACGGTGCGTTGTCGGTCGAACTCGGAGCACACTCGTTTTCGGATGCGGCGGGGAATGAAAACTCGAACGGCGGCATGATCTCGTTCAACAGCGATCGCACAAATCCGACCGTGTCATTGACGTCGTCTGCCGGCGATCCGACGAATGCGGAACCGATTTCCGTGACGGTCACGTTCAGCGAGCCGGTCAGTGGTTTCGACAGCAGCGACTTGATCGTGACGAACGGCAGCGTCAGTAACTTCTCCGGAAACGGCGGGACTTATTCGTTTGATTTGTCGGCCGCCTCGGACGGACTGATCACGGTGAGCATCGCCGGGAATGCTGCGAGTGACTCGGCAGGGAACGGCAACGATTCGGGCACGTTCTCGATCAACAGTGATCAGACCGCTCCGACGACGAGCATTCACACGATCGCAGCCAATCCGACGAACGGTTCGCCGATTGAATTCGTCGTGTCGTTTGATGAAAGCGTCGTGGGCTTGAACGCGAGTGATTTCAATGTCGGCAACGGCAGCATCACGGACCTGACCGGAAGCGGCAGCGAGTACCACGTCATGGTCACTCCGGCGGCTGACGGCGAAGTGAGTTTGAGTCTCGCGAGCGGTGCAGCGAGCGACGCGGCCGGCAACGGCAGCACAGCAGCCTCGGTCGCGATTACGAGCGATCGAACGGCACCGACGGTTGCAATCACGTCATCGCTGAGCGGTGTGACCAACGAGAATTCGATTCCGGTGACAATCACGTTCAGTGAGTCGGTCAGCGGCTTCGATGCTGCGGATGTCGTCATCGGGAACGGCACGCTCAGCGACTTCAGCGGCAGTGGTTCGACGTACTCATTCAATGTCATACCATCTGCTGATGGCATGGTGAGCGTCGATGTCGCGGGCGGTGTCGCTCAAGATACGGCGAACAACGACAACACAGTGGCGAACGAACTGTCGATCATCAGCGATCGCACCGGCCCCGTAATTACGTTCTCGAATGTCCCGACAACTGGCGCGGAAGGGGCGGGACTCGCGTTTATCTTCAGCAGCAGCGACCTCTCGCAGATTGTTTCGGTGGCCGGTCAAGTGGGGGGCGGCCCGGTCAATGTTGGCACCGCGAGTCTCACGAACTTCGGCTTCACGCCGCAAGACAACGGCACTTACACGCTGACGATCACGGAATACGATTCGCTTGGTAACAAAGGTTCGGCCAGTGTGTCGGTGGACGTGGTGAATGTCGCGCCGACCGCGAACGATGATGTCATCAGCCTCACTGGCTCGCAGGCCAACGATACAATCTCGCCGATTTACGAAGACGATGTCTTGCACAGCGGTGGACTGCTCAACAACGACACCGATCCGGCGGGCTCGAACGATCCACTGACGGTGATCGGCAGCGATGACACGAGCGATCTCGGTGCCGCAGTCATGGTGAACAGTGATGGCAGCTTCACTTACGACCCCACGCATGCGGACGGAGTGCAAGCACTCAGCGCGGGCGAGATTGGTTACGACATGTTCCACTACTTGATCTCCGACGGCGACGGCGGGACGAGTCAGGGAACAGTCACGGTCGAAGTTCACGGCGTGAATGATGCGCCGACATTGAACGATCTCTCACCGGTCAAGCTGACGGTGATTGACGCGAACGATATTTACGGCCCCGGCGTTGATATCTCTCAGTTTGCTTCCGACCGCATTGATGACGTGGATAGCAATTACTCACCGGGCATCGCGATCGTCGGTTACAGCAAAGGGACAACGAAAGGGAACTGGCAGTTCTCAACGGACGATGGCCACAACTGGACGACG
Source organism: Planctomycetaceae bacterium (assembly GCA_043738805.1). Lineage (GTDB taxonomy): Bacteria > Planctomycetota > Planctomycetia > Planctomycetales > Planctomycetaceae > SXKJ01. The sequence goes on from JAYUFI010001108.1 coordinate 16,767, forward strand.
ATTGGGGGAACTGGCGAATCGCACGCGCTGCATCTCGCTGCTGACGGTCACACGCGAGTACGACTGCTCCCTGACGGCTCACATACCGGCACGGCTGTTTTGAATGCCCGTGCCTGGGATGGTTCAAACGGCGTCAACAACGGAAGTTACTCGCCGATCAAAGCGACCGGCGGCACGGCGGCTTACAGCATCGACAAGATGGCTGTTCGGCAGGCGGTGTTGCCTGCCGCTGCCGACGTGACCATTGCCGTGTCCGACACGTATCTCACCGGTTTCTCTGGCGGCGAAGGTGCGTCAGCCGGAGTCATCATTGGCAACGTGCTCGACAACGACATCGATCCCGATTCACGTCTGCCGCAAGACGTCGGTGTCCACTTCGAGAGCAATCTCGACTTCGGTTTACTGAGTGGAATGCTGGGAGAATTCGGCGGCATCGGTGGTCCGACGAACGGCCCAATGGTCAAGCCCACGAACGGGCCGGGAAACTTCACGCAAATCGCGTTGACGCAATTTGGTTACTTCACTCACACCATCGACGGCAGCTTTGCCTATCAAGCGGAGCCGGACTTCTTCGCCTCGTTAGGTGAAGGTGATGTCCAACTCGATGGCTTCACGTACTTCGTGACCGACGGGCGTTTGACGAGCAACGTCGCAGCGGTATCACTGGTCTTGGTCGGCGTCAACGATGCACCGACAACTTGGGGTTCGATTGATGATCAGACGGCGAAGCCCAATCAAGTCTACTCGATGCAATTGCCGGGCGATTTGTTCCACGATGTTGATTACGGCGACTCCTGGACACTTTCAGCAACGCTCGCTGACAAGAAGGGCTGCAGCCTGCCAAGCTGGTTGAGCTTTGATCCGAGCAGCGGCACGTTCTCCGGAACGCCGTCAGCCAATGATTCGGGCAACCTCATGATCCGAGTGACTGCGACGGATACTCACGGCGCGACGACCTCGCTCACGTTCCATCTGCAAGTGCTCATGGGCAACGTCGCACCGCAAATTGGAACTCAGCAAAGCGACGCCACGATTTACGAAGATCAAACTTTCTCAGGCTCGATCAATGATTCCGGCTCACCGGCATTTACAGACGCGAACGTCGGAGACGTGCTGACGATCACCGCGACGCTCAACGGTAATCCGCTGCCATCGTGGATCACGTTCGATGGTTCGACTTTCAGCGGCATCGCCGATGACGCTCAAGTGGGCGATTACACCGTCACGCTGATGGCAACGGACCTCGGCGGACTGACTGCCACGCAAAGCTTCGTGCTGCATGTGCTCCCCGTGAACGACGTGCCGACGGTTGAGAAGACGGTCTGCGATCACAACGTGAACGAAGGTGTGACGAAAACGTTCACGCTGCCGACAGGACTCTTTGCCGATCAAGATGTCGGCGACACCTTGACGCTGACGGCAACTGACGGCGACGGTCATGCGCTCCCCGCGTGGATCACCTTCAACGCAGGAACTCAGAGCTTCGCTGTTTCACCCGGCTATTTCGCAGCGGGTGACTACGCGATTCAAGTCACTGCCACGGACACCGCTGGAACCTCTGCATCGGTGACGTTCACGCTGCATGTGTTGAATGTGAATCAATCGCCCATCGTCGCGGGTTCGACTCCGAATCAATCCCTGAACGAAGGCGAGACACGTTACTTGAGTCTGCCGGTGACGTTCTCCGATCCCGATGCCGGCGACAATTTGACGCTCACGGCCACCGACGGTTCTGGCAATGCGTTGCCAAACTGGATCACGTTCGATGCCGGGACTCAGACTTTCACGTTCTCACCCAAGTGGAATTCCGCCGGAGTTTATGGCTTGCGTGTCACTGCGACCGACGGCGGCGGAGCAACGACATCCGCTGCGTTCCAACTGACGGTCAACAACGCCTTGATCTCGATCATTGTGGCCGCACACAACGATACGGCGACGAACTGGTCGGTCTTCGCCGACACAAATCACTTCTTGCACATCACGGCGAACGGCTCCGAGCAGATCGACTCGCTGCCGCTCTCCGAAATTTCAAATCTTTCGCTGATCGCTGGGGATGGAACAGACAGCATTGTCTTTGATGCCTCACTCAACAGTGGTCTCACCGCGCCGGTGATCATCTTCGGCGGAGGCGGGAATGATTCCATCGACACCTCGGTGGTGACCTTCGCGGTCTCGGTCGATGCCGGTGCGGGCAACGATTATGTCCTGGCCGGTTCTGGCAACGATGTGATCTTCGGCGGCGCGGGCAACGACACGCTGCTCGGTTCGGCGGGTGACGACACGATCCTTGGCGGTGATGGCAACGACACGATTCGTGGTGGTTCAGGAGCCGACGCACTCGATGGTGGTGCCGGCAGCGATTACCTCGCGGGACAAGGTGGTAACGGTGACATCCTCATCGGCGGCATCGGTGACGACACGCTCGATGGCGGAGCCGGCAACGACTTCTTGTACGGCGGTGACGGCAACGACCAACTCATCGGCGGCACGGGCAACGACATCCTCAGCGGTGGGATCGGTAACGACTCACTGCAAGGGAACGAAGGGAACGACATCTTGATCGGCGGCTTTGGAATCGACGTCCTGCTCGGCGGAACCGGGAAGGATATCGGAGTCGGCGGAGAAGGGAGTGTCCCACGCTCCGGCAGCGGCGTTGCTGACGCGGGCGATGTCATCGGTTCCGACGTCGAAATCCACAACGAGAGCTTCAACAGCCTCTTCGATTGGGAGATCCCTGAACTCAAGACCAAAGGACTCGTATGAGCGACTCCTTCGTGTCGCGCTAGACTCTGTCTCGCAAATCTGTAGGGCGAGCACTCATACCCGTCGAATCCCGTAAATCGACGGGCAAGAGTGCCCGTCCTACGAGATACCTACATCGTTAAGGCCGAAGGCATTGTTTTTTCAGCAACATTGTGGCGCAACGCTCCGCATCGCGATTCACGACGCGGAGCGTCGTGCCACAATGCCGCTTTGCCGCACTACCGTTTGTGGGACAGAGCTTAGTTTCACGGTGAGCCTGGGCGCATTCAGGCCCAACTCAGTCCGCTTAACTGTCAAACATTGTCGATTGTGTCGGTTGTTGGATGATTACGACTGACAGGATCAGATTCAGCAGAGTTTCAGAGCAATTTGGACGATTGCGGACATTCGGCATAACCGATCCCTTTCCGCAGCGACGGCAGTATGCGGTCGCGACCACAACTTGATCGGCAAGTGGATTCAGGGAAGGGAGTGAGACTCTCCCGCCGTCCCGCGACTGTGAGGGGGACGAACGCCGCAACCGTGAAGATTTCGCCTGCGACGCTGCTCGAAAGGATTTCGGAGCGTCGCATCGGCTCGGTCAAACACGGAACCACTGGTTGGTCGGTTGAATGAAGCGCACGAGCAGGAGGCTCAACCTCAAACACCGGGGAAATGTGCGTTTCATTCAGCCGACCGCCGGGAAGGTGCGACGTTCGGACGAACCCGAGCCAGGATATCTGATCCGCTTGCGTCTTTGATTTCTCATCCTCGCGGAAAGGGATGGAACACATGAACGCTCGCAGGCTGATGCTGCGCGCGACGAGTCTCGTCGCGCCGATAATGTTTTGGACTCTCGTTGGCTCCAACTACGCACATGCTCAAAACGAACCGCCGGTTGCTGCCGAAAATGCTGCGGCGGCGATACCAGCTCCACTGCAAGAAGCTGATGACGGTGCGTCGATCCCAGAAACTCGTGTGATTGCGAAGCCGACTCCCGGCCCGTTCCCGCGTGAGCCGTTGCCCGATGATGCGTCGATCACGGCGACTCGCACAGAAACGTTGCGTTCGCAAATCGGCAGTTCGATGTCGGTGATCACCGAAGAGCAAATCCGCAACAGCGGGCAGACCACGTTGTTGGGAGTGCTCCGCAACGCGGGGATCCCGTCGCTCGACTTTGCTCAGAACGGTGGCCCTGGTTCAGTCACGTCGGGCTTCATCCGTGGAGCGAATTCGTCGCACACAAAAGTGATGATGGACGGCATTCCGTTGAATGATCCGTCGTCGCCAACGCGCAATTTTGACTTCGGAACGTTCTCGCTCGACAACGTGGAACGCGTCGAAATCATTCGTGGACCACAGAGCACTCTGTATGGCTCGGATGCGATTGGCGGTGCGATCAACATCATCACGAAGCGCGGCAAGGGGCCGGCTCAGTTTCGATCGACGTCAATGGGAGGAACGTTCGGAACGTGGCAACAAAGTATGAGCGTCAGCGGCGGCACAGATCAGTACTACTATTCGCTGTCAGGCTCGTATTTGCAAAGTGATGGCTTCTCTGCCGCAGACAAACGGTTCGGCAATACCGAGCGTGACGGCTTCCGCAACGGCAACCTCGGCTTTCGCGGCGGCTACATCTTCAACGAGTACGTCGATTTCGATGTCGTCTATCGCTATCAAAAGTCGCGTATCGACATCGACGACAACTTCAATGCGGTCCCCGGTGGACCGGGTGGCTCGTTGGGATTTCAGGTCGCTGACAGCAACCACATCAATAAGTTGGAGTCGAACACGGTTCGTCCGCAGCTTCGAGTGCTGTTGTTCGACGGCGATTTGGAGCAAAAAGTCGGGTTCAGTTTCATCAACTACAACCGCGACGCGCCCGGTGGCTTTACTCCGTTTTTCAACGGTGAGACCCGGAAGTTCGACTATCAAGCGAACGCCAAACTGTTTGATTTAGAAAATTTCAAGAACACCGCGACGCTCGGTGCGGAATATCTCGACGAGCGATCGAGTACCGAGTCTGTGCCGAATGCGTCGCAGTTCGCTCGCAGCATCTACGTGCAAGATCAGTTCGCATTGTGGGACCGCTGGTTCACGACGGTCGGAGCGCGTCACGACGATTACAGCATCGCCGGAGTTGCTGACACTTATCGCGTCACG
>JAYUFI010001109.1:0-8174 GCA_043738805.1 Planctomycetaceae bacterium
GAGCGATTGTCATACCTTGCAGAAATTTCGGTGTGTGTGACCTGATCGTAACCCGAAGCGTGAGCGATGGCGGGCGCTACAAGACGCTCTGGATTCGCCGCCGCTTCGGGTTAGTGGGGCGAGTTTCGCATCGCAGGACTCGCATTCACCGGGAAATCGGATTCGGCATAGAATCGCGTCGCCTCAGTCAACCACGGCTTGCGACGGATCGCACTCATGGTGAATCACGGACGAACTTGGTCACACACACGGCTCTTTCTCAAACTCCTCGCGTGCTGGCTGTGTTGCGGTACGCTCGCTTGGACCTCAAGTTTGAATGCGGCGGAACCGTCGCCGATTCAAGATGACGCGACGTTACGCGACATCGCGATGATCGGCGAGAAGCTGGCGTGGGCGGTGGGCGATCATGGAGTGATGTGGAAGACGACCGATTCCGGGGCCACTTGGAAGTTCGTGCCGACGAATACGCTGGCGCACTGGAACAGCGTCTGTTTTCTTTCGGATCGAGTCGGCTGGGTCGCGGGTGGTGACACTGAGCCGTTTACTCGACGTGGTCGTGGTCTGTTGCTGGTGACGAAAGATGGCGGAGTCACTTGGCAAGCGATGTCGAACGAAGAACTCCCTCGGTTGCGGTATGTGCGTTTCTTTGATCCTCGGCAAGGAGTGATCGTTGGCGAGCCGAATGCGGCACATCCTTCCGGCGTGCTCTTCACCGAAGACGGCGGGAAGACGTGGCAAGAGATGGCCGGGCCAGCGGGTTCGAGCTGGTTGGCGGCGGACTTCGTCGAGCCGTTGGATGGCTTGTTGGGCGGAAGGCAAGGGCGAGTCTCAGCGGTGTCGGATGGGAAGGTGTTGCCGGCTCGCGTTGATCCTTCGAGTTGGCGACGCATTCACGCCGTTCGTTTGCAACGCGATCTGCAAGGCTGGCTCGTTGGTGATGGTGGCTTAGTGATGAAGACCGAGACCGGCGGTGTCGTGTGGGAAGCTCCGGCTGGTGAACTTCCGAAAGAGCTGCGTGACGCAGCGAACTTTCGAGCGGTTGCGGCTCATGGCGATCAAGCATGGATTGCAGGCTCGCCCGGCAGCGTGATCTGGTATTCACCCAACGGTGGTCAATCGTGGCAACGACAACTCACCGGTTCGTCGTTGCCGATCGAATCGTTGGAGTTCGCGAACGCGAACAACGGAACTGACTCGCGAGTCGGCATCGCAGTCGGTGCCTGTGGCATGATTTTGCAAACGATGGACGGCGGCGAAACGTGGCGGGGAGTTCGCGGTGCTGATCGGCGAGCGGGTTATTTGTCGGTCTCGGTTTGGCCGGAAGATGTCTCGTTTCGGCTGATGGCTCAGCAAAGTGGCGAGCAAGGTTATCGCAGTCTGGCGACCGTGTTGGTTCCCGAAGTGCGAGCAGACAAAGTTGCATCGACAGAGTTGGATCAATACTTGCTTGATGCGGTTCACGCGAGCGGTGGGAACTGTGCGGAGACTGATGAACGTTGGATGTCGACCATCCCCGATCTGGCAAAGCAGCCGGAGAAATTGCTCGAAGCGTGGTCGCGACGGGCGGAAGGTCGTTTGAACGAGCAATGGTTGGCGCGATGGGTGGTCACGATCCGTTCGTGGCGACCGGATGTCGTGGTGGTGGGCGGTGAGACGGATGACGCCGTCGAAAAACATCTGCGTGCGTCGTTACTGCGAGCGGTCGAAATCGCTGCCGATCCAACGCAGTCGCCGTGGTTGACGGAGGTTTTCGCGTTGCCAGCGTGGAAGGTCTCGAAGGTTTACGCCCGACGTTCGGATGGCAGCGCGGGGGAGATGATGCTCGAATCGCATGAACTGCTCGCGCGGCTGGGCGTGTCGATCGCTCAAGCGGCGGCACCGTCCGAAGGGCGATTGCTCGGTGACAATCTCGGCTTGCGAACTCGCAGCGAAGCGTATCGCTTGTTGAAAGATGAGACCTCGACCGGCGGGACATTCTGGCGCGGGATCGTTCATGCGGGCGAGTCGGCCTCGCGTCGGCGGATGCTCGAAGTGAATGAACGAGATTTAGAACAGCGGCAGAAGTCGGTTCGACGTCAGAAGAATTTTGTGGCGTCCGCCGAACGGGCGGTTACGAGTGAATCACGCTCGGCGGCGTTGTTGGCTGAACTGCGGACGAACACGCGCGAGATGCCGCCGTCACAAGCAGCCGTGACACTGGCTCAACTGGCCGTCGATCTGCAACAGCACGGGCAAGCGGACTCTGCCGAAGCGACGCTGATCGAACTCGTCGATCGTTACGGCGATGAACCGGCTGCTCAATCGGCGATGTCCGAATTGATTCGCACGTGGTGCAGTGCCGAGATGTCGTGGCGACGATTGAAGAAGACGGAGGTCGTGCAACAGACCACGAAAGCGGCCAGTAGATCGTCTGCGGAAATGCCATCCGATCCGTTAGCGGCATTGCGTCAATCTGTGCCGATGGCTCGGCCCGCGCCGCGAAGTGAATCGGAACTGTTACAGGTCAGCGCGAAAGAAAGTGCGATCCCGAAAATTGACACGCCGTTGTCGGCGGCCTCGACCACCGAGACGAATCGCGGCCCGCTGAAATTTGGCAGCGAATCGACGTGGGATCGCGGACAACTTGAGCATTGGCAGCAGCAGGCACTCAAACTAGCGAAACGCCTGCGCGAGCGTTCGCCGGAAATGGCGGATCAGCCGAGCGTGCAGTTTTCGCTGGCCGCGATGCTTCGTCAGCGTGGTTCGCCTGATTTGGCGGCGGCCATTTATCGTCGCTTTGAACAAAGTGCTGCCGTGACTCCGTGGCGTCGAGTGGCTCGGCGCGAACTCTGGTTGCAAAGGCCGATCGGCGAACAACCGGACGAGTGGTTTCGTTCCATGCCGGCTCGGACGAAGCCGCATTTGGATGGCGATCTGTCCGATGATTGTTGGCAGAACGTGAAGCGACTTGAACTTCGAGAGACCGATGTTGATTCGCAACAACAAGCTGAGCGAGCGTTGGCAGAAGACGAGCCTGATTTGGAAGTCCCCGCGCCGAAGAGGTCGCGCGTGGTACTCGCTAGCGGCGACGATTCAACGCCACAGAAAGCGTTCGCGATGATCACACACGATGAGCGATACCTCTACTTCGCCGCCTCGTTGCCACGACATTTGAAAATGCCGGGCACCGAACTCGTTCGCGATGGACGGACTCACGACGCTGATCTCTCCGGCTTCGATCGCGTGAGTCTGTTTGTGGACATCGACCGCGATTACTCGGTGTGCGACCTCTTCGAGATCGACCAGCGTGGCTGCACTCGTGAGTCGTGCGGTGGGGATCTCCGTTGGAATCCGAAGTGGTACGTCGTCACGGCTTCGACCGCAGATCGCTGGACGCTCGAAGCGGCGATCCCGTTGAGCGAGCTCGCACCGCCAGAACTTCGTCGCGGGGTGACTTGGACGATCGGTGTCGTCCGCACGCTGCCGGCAATTTCCGCATCGGGATGGCCGGCTCTTGGCAATCAGTCATCCGAGCCAGTGTGGCGCGGGTTGTTGAAGCTGGAATAGTTGTACGTCCGCAAAACTTCAACGAATCACAGCGATTCACGACACGGAGCGTCGTGCTGATGTGAGCTGACCAAGCCACTCCAAGAGATCGCCGATGAATTGTTCCGGATTTGGTTCGAACTCCAGCGTGTGACGTGCTTCCGCGTATTCGTACAGCGTGATGTCATTTGTTGCGAGCTGTTGTCGCCACTGTTTTGTGGCGGTGTTGTCGATGATGTCATCTTTACCAGCGAGCATCAGTAATACAGGAGACTGGATTCGAGACGCCGATTCGATCGCTTCTCGCGTCACGTCTTGATGAGCTAGCAAGAATCCGACAGTCACTTCTCGCAGTGCGAGCCGATCACGGCGGATGAACTCTTGCCACTGCGGCTGTCCCGTGAAAAGCGCCGGATCGCTCAGTGGAATCTTGATACGACGGCTGCGAATGTCGAGCTTTCTTGCGAGCGACAATCGCGCGCTCTGCCAGCGAGTTGGTTGGACGCGAGCGCAAATTCCCGGATATAGCAACGCGACTCCGTCCATCAATTCTGGTCGGCGCGCAGCAGCGATCGCGGCGAGCTTGCCTCCCCAGCTCACGGCTTGCAACACGATCGGGACACCGGGAGCGAAGCGGTCTCGCTGATGACGAACGTAAGTCAAAACTTGAATGACATCGTTGATCAATCGCTCGGCGTGGGGTGCGTCGCCACGTCGCGAGAAGTTGCGGCCTGAGCCGCGACGATCCACGAAAAGCACGTCGTATCCAGCCTCACACAACTCACGGCTTGAGCGGTCATACCAACCGCCATGACTTTGAATGCCGTGCAACGCCACGACGAACGCGCGCGGTGACGAACCGACGGGCTGCCAGTGACGACAATTCAGTCGGTATCCGTCGGACGTGGTGAGATGAATGAAACGTGGTTGCATCCGCTGAGATTACAGAATTCGTCTCACGAACGCTGTGTTGACGACGCAATTTTACGTAGTTCAGTTGCTCCGCAACTGAGATTTCCAAGACGTCACGGATCAGGGAAAACGTGAGGTCGGAAGTCGGTCGATGTTGAGAAAGCGAGTCGCCTACGATTGTGGCGCGACGCTCCGCGTCGCGAATTACGCCGCAGAGCGTCGTGCCACAATGCGGCCTCGCCGCGCTACAAGGTGTCGAGCGCGGACAACACCGAATTGGGGAACGCGAATGACTCGTTGATCTCCGATGCTGGGTCGATGATCGTGTCTGTCCCTTCGCCGCCGGAGATTACGTCGGCGGAACCTTGACCGTTGATATAGTCATCGCCGTTCTCGCCGAGCAGCGTATCAATGCCAGCACCGCCGATCAGTTGGTCGTTACCGTCGCCTCCCAAGATCATGTCGTTGCCAGCACCACCGTTGACGGTGTCGTTGCCATCCTTGCCACCGAGCAGATCGTCGCCGTTGCCTCCGAGAATCTGATCGTTGCCGTCGCCGCCGTTGATAGTGTCGTTGTCGTCGCCCCCATCAAGCGTGTCGTTGCCGTCGCCGCCAAAGAGTTTGTCGGTCCCCGCTTGCCCCAACAGCGAATCATCGCCAACTCCGCCATCAACCGAGTCGTTGCCCGATCCTCCATCGAGCGTGTCATTGCCACTCCCGCCACTGAGCGAATCGTTGCCGGTGCCGCCGTTGACCGTGTCATTGCCGTCGCCGCCAGAGACAGTGTCTGCGTCATCTTGTCCATCAAGGTTGTCGCTCCCAGCGCCGCCGTCGATCGAATCGCTGCCGGTTCCACCTTGAACGACATCGTTCGCATCGCCACCAGAAATCGAATCGTTCCCCGCGTCTCCTTTGAGCGTGTCGTTGCCAGCATCACCGGAGAGCGTGTCGTTGCCGCCGCCACCGGAGAGCAGATCGTTGCCGTTGCCGCCAAGCAACGTGTCGGCCCCCGCCGTTCCGGTGATTTTGTCGTTGCCGTCGCCGCCGTTGAGCAGCAAGCGCACGGGGCCGAGTGCAGCACCGCTCCCGCTAAGCGAATCGTTGCCCCCCTCACCATTGATCTCGATAAAGACAGGCCCCACCGAGTCCAACGCGCCGATCGTCACCGTGTCATCGCCGTTCCCCGCATTGATCACGATGTGCGTGACAGTCGGTTGCGCAGTGAATGAACTCGACCCGATCGAAACTTTGACGAGACCACTCGACTGGCTCACTACGATGGTGTCGCTCGTCCCCGTTCCTGTGAGCACGAGCGTGTCCGAACCACTGCCACTGCCGCCCCCGCTTCCTCCCCCGCCCCCTGCGTCGGTGCCGTCAGTTGGGTCAAACACAATCGTGTTACTTCCGGAACCGCCACTGTTGACATCGCTTCCAGCTTGACCGTTGAGCGTGTCGTCTCCGACACCCCCATCGAGTGTGTCGTTCCCCGCTCCGCCCAGAATGCTGTCGTCGCCATTGCCACCGATGAGCGAATCATTCCCACCTTCGCCGTTGAGCGTGTCGTTCCCCGACGTCACTCCCAGCGAGTCGTCTCCGTAGACAATGTCACTCCCGTCGCCCCCTTTGACGGAATCATCTCCGGCACCACCTTGTATGTTGTCGTTACCGCTTTGCCCATCAACGGTGTCGTTGCCATCGCCACCCAACAACGAATCGTTCCCCGCTCCGCCCAAAACGACATCATTGCCAGCACCACCATTCGCAGTGTCGTTACCGTCGCTGCCGTTGACCGTGTCATTACCTGATGTCGTTCCAGCAGCATCGTCACCCCATAGAATGTCGTTCTCGGTCCCGCCATCCACCGAGTCATCGCCGGCTCCTCCTTCCAGAGAATCTGTCCCGGCTTGACCGCTGACGATGTCGTTTCCGTTTTCACCGAACATCGTGTCATTGCCCGCCCCGCCAAGCATCGTGTCGTTACCGTCGCCGCCACGCATCGAATCGTTATCAAGCCCGCCGTTCATGGAATCATTGCCCGCTCCGCCATTGAGCGTGTCGTTCCCTGATCCGCCATCCAGCGAATCATCGCCCGCGTTCGACGTATCTCCATTGAGCAGATCGTTTCCGTTGCCGCCGCTGAGCGTGTCGTTGCCGTCTTCGCCATTGAGCGTGTCTTGCCCATCGCCGCCGATGACCGAGTCATCCCCGATCCCCGCGCTGATAGAATCGTTGCCGTTGCCGCCGTTGATCGTGTCGTTGCCGTCACCAGCCGTGATCAGGTCATTGCCGTCATCGCCAAAGATGAGGTCGCCGGCCACACCGCCGGTGATCGTGTCCGCTCCGTTGTTGCCGTGCAGGACTCCCGCCAAGACCGCGCTGCCGGTGATCGAATCGTTGCCATCACCGCCGTTGATTTGGATCGAAGTCAACTGCGTGAAGCTGCTATCCACACCAGCGGCGTTGATGGTGTTGTTCGCATCGCTGCCGTTGATGATCAGCGTCTTGACTTGATCTGGCGTGATCGACGGCATCGAGCCGAGCGGCGAACCGTTCGCGAGCACTTGGACTTTGCCTGTATTGGAATTCACTCCGACCGAAACATTGTCAGCCGCCGTCATCGAGATATTCAGCTCACCGGTTGCTCCCAAGAAGAGAGCAAACGCGGATGGCACAGTCCGGTCTTCCAGAATTTCGACCGACATTTCGAGCGTTTCGGTGATGGCTCTCGAACCCGCCGAACTCAACAACGCCGACGCGGCACGTTGGCCTCGAACGGGACGATGTTGAGAGTGAGCGCGACCGAACTGAGCACGAAGACTCCACAACCAAGATACGATTTGCATGGCACACGATCCTCAAAATGTGGGCCGGAGAAGGCCCAAGTACGATGGGAAGATCAAAGAGTTTGTGTGGCCCGCGCTGTCAGTTCCGATCAGCATTTGCGCGAGATGCTCGGTCTTCCTCTGACCGGTTTCACTTTCCCATCGGGATCGAATTGCTCGCCTGGAACTGACGGGGCACATCCTTGAGGTCACGCCGGGCACTGTCAACGGTGCCTACCGGAACATGGCGATTTCTTTCGCAGGTTTCTTGCTGTGCAAGTCAGAGTTTCGCGCGAATCAACACGACAACGTGGCGAAGCCGCATTGTGGCACGACGCTCCGAGGCTGTGAAAAAATGACGTGGGGTACGTTTTCAACGTGCCAATTCAGCTAGTTTTCGAGCACGATGAAATCGTGCTCCACGTGTTTTTCAAACTGCGGCTGAGTACAACTCCACTTCTCACCGGTTTGGCACGAGCGCTCGCGGCCCTGCCCACCTCACCTGATTGTGATTTGAAACAACCATGTCTTCGATTTTCCGTGATACTCGACTTTCTAAAACCAAAATCATTGCGACGGTCGGTCCGGCTTGCGGGACGCGAGACAAACTCAAGGCGCTCGTCCAAGCGGGTGTCGATATCTTCCGTTTGAACTTCGCTCACGGTCGCTATGACTGGCTTCACGAAGTGATGAGCTTGATTCGTTCGATCTCTGCCGAGTTGCAGCAACCGATCGGTGTCCTCGGTGATCTTTCGGGACCGAAGATTCGGTTGGGCATTTTGCCCGGCGATTGTTTCGTCTGCGAACTGGGAGCGACCATTGAATTCGTGCGTGGTGAGCACAACGATGTTCCCGGTCGCTTCACTTGCACCTACGAGCAACTTATTGATGATGTCCGGCCGGGCGACCGCATTC
>JAYUFI010001110.1:0-1101 GCA_043738805.1 Planctomycetaceae bacterium
AGCGTCGCGCGACGGCACGAGCAGGCGACATTGACGAGCCTCGGCTTTTCACGCTTTACTCAAGCCGACGATGGAGACACCGCCGTCGACCACATGCGGCAGACGCAGTTTGACCTGGTGGTGACCGACTACCACATGCCGCGCATGGATGGCCGCAAGTTGATTACCCACATTCGCCAACAAAGTTCGCAACGCGAAGTTCCCGTGATCATGGTCACCACGGAATTCGACCCTCAGAAGCTCGCGGCCATCTATCAACTCGGCGTCTCGGCGATCTGCAACAAGAGCTTCGACCGCGACCTGGTCCGCAACATCATCATCCAGTTGTTCGCCTGACGCCATCGTTTGATTCGGGTGCGACTTTTGATTCGGGTGGCACCGTGACGCGCCCGAAAGTAGCCCTGTCGCTCCGTCGACAGGACAGCCGAAAGCTCGTTTGACGTTGTTTGCGCGCACCACCCGCGATCGGCACGCAAGATCGGCTTTCCTGTCGCGGAGCGAAAGGGCTAGCTAGCTAGTGTCCGTCTGGATATGCGCTTTTGACCTGTTTTTTCGGAGATTTGTGCCTGCTGAGCCCTCGAAGATTCTAACGATTTTCGGTCGCTGTGCGTAAATACACGCAGAAAGCCGACGAATCCAGAATCATCTTCGAGGATCGAACGATGCGAAAGGCGACGGAACTCCAAGGACGTCTTGACTGTGAATCCGTCGTCAATGTCCGTTTGAATCTGGAATGCCGCGATGAAATCATCCCCATACTTCGGGCGTTGCAACAGATCTACAGTCAGCCGGCGCTTCGTGACCAACTTCTGGAGTTGGTCTGCAGTGATGTGAACCCGGATTCCCGCGCTGATCGTGGACGCGAGGGATTTGACTATTGGCAGATTCTCGTACTGGCCGCCATCAGGCAAGGTTGCGCTCTGGACTACGACAAACTGCAAGATTTGGCCGAGCAACATCGTGCCCTGCGGCAGATCATGGGCATCGGTGATTGGGACGAGGACACATCATTCAACTGGCGACGAATCCGGGATAACGTCTGCCTGCTCGATCCGGAAACGATTGAGCAGATCAGTCACCTGATTGTGAGTGAAGGGCACC
>JAYUFI010001111.1:0-1101 GCA_043738805.1 Planctomycetaceae bacterium
TTTCGATGGAACGATTGCAACGGCAATCGAACGACTCGAACCTCCGTTCGCCGCCCGGATCTGGGCGCGAGCTGGCTGCGGCCGGTTACTGGCCAAGGATCGGGCGGGTGTCGAGGCGGCGATCAAACTCGCTCAGGAAAAACTCGCGACGGTCAGTGTGCCCGCCGACCTCACGATGCCAGACGTGAAAGCGGTCCAACGATTCAAACTGCCCCCGGCCGAATCGCTTTTGCAGGCGGCGACTGCTGCAGGCGAAATCGCATTTTTGCAGGCTCAGACGTTGGGTACGAAGGCCGACGCCGAGAAATCGCTCGACTTGGCGTTGTCTTACGTGCGAGCGACAGCGCCGACGAACGCGGCCGCTCAACAGCGTCAAGCGGATGCGAATAGCCTCGGACCCGGCGGTCTCCGCGATCTGCTCAAGAAAGAACTCAAACTCAAGTCCGACGATGAAGCGAGAACGGCTGCTGGCACCTACAATCGCGTTCTCAATAAAATCGTCGAAGCGTCTCAGCAGAGGTTCGATATTGAGACTCAATTGTTGTCGCGTCTTCGCGGTGCGGGCGTGGGTCTGAATTCAAAAGTTTGGATCATCGTCAGCACAAGATCGACGGCCGATGACATCAATCAGCGAGACAATTTTTTTGCGACCGGCCTTCCCGGTGAATTGGTCGAAGGCCTTAAGGGAACTGACGAAGAACGGGCGATTTTGGGAGCCTGGGGACTGCGCTCCAGGGAACCGGCACCGCCGCGACCGGCGTTCGTCGAATTCAATGACCTGTTGAAGGCGAACGTTTCGAGTGCCATTGAATTCGTGCAAACCATTGACGCGAAACTCAACCGTCGCGAAGAAGTCTTGTTGCGAACAGCGTCGCGGCTTTCGACAACGGGCAAGTTATCGACAGCCTTTCAGTTCATCTCAAAATTGGATGACATGGTCGCTCGTGAAGATTGCTACCGCCTTGCCGCTGCTCTGGCGGCCCAGCGAGGCGAGTCCGAAGTCGTCTGGAAGCAGGTCTCACTCGTCCAGCAACACACGGAAAAGTCGGCACTCTGCCGAGGGCTCGTTGCGGGTCTGCAAGCCATCGGTAAGCCGATCGA
>JAYUFI010001112.1:0-1101 GCA_043738805.1 Planctomycetaceae bacterium
CCATCCTGAGCCACCGCCGTCGCGTTCTGTTTCTCTGCGCAGGCAACTCGTGTCGGAGCCAGATGGCGGAGGATTGGTTGCGTCATCTGGCGGGGAACCGTTTTGAAAGCCTGTCCGCCGGAGCGAATCCGGCCGGGTCAGTCCATCCGCTGGCTGTGCCGTAGCCACGCTCGCCAAGAGCGTGGGAGAGTATCGCTCAAACGTGGGATTCCCATGCTCTTGGCGAGCGTAGCTACGAGTACCACTTGTGATTTGCGCAGAGTTGTTGCGAATCGTGCCAACTCCAAATAGAGTCGGGGCATGAAGATTTACTTCGACATGTGCAGCTTGCAACGACCGCTCGATGACAAATCGCAGCTTCGCGTGCTGCTCGAAGCACAAGCCGTTTTGGGTGTTTTGGCGTTCTGCGAGTCGGGCAAAGCCGATGTGGTTGCGTCGGATGTACTGGTGTACTGGTCTTTGAAAGTGATGCCAACCCGGACGCCGTTCGCCGTGATTTTGCGGAGCAAGCCATCGCGAAGTCGGCACACTTCATTCAGACGACTTCACAAATCAAAGCCAAGGCTCAAACATTCGTCGACGCTGGCATCAAACCTTTGGATGCCCTTCACTTGGCATCAGCCATTGCCGCCAAAGCCGATTTCCTCTGCACCTGCGACGATCGCTTGTTGAAGAAAGCGAGATCGCTCGACACACGACCGACTAAAATTGTCTCTCCACTCGAATTGGTCTCGGAGCTTCAATCATGAAAACCCAAGCGAAGCCACTCAGCGAAATCAATTCCCAAGCGATCCGCTTGCTCTCCGAAAAACTCGGCGTGTCGGACACGTTTCGGTTCGTCAATCAATTCACAGTTGGTCACGGCAACTACACCGCAGAACGGGACACGCTGTTTCGCGATGTGACTCTGGATGACATCGTTTCCGCCATCGAAAAGAAACGGCCGCCCAACCGGAACGGCGGACGGCGCGGTGTGAAGTAGGGACGTCTTCGATGATTGAAACCATCCTGAGCCACCGCCGTCGCGTTCTGTTTCTCTGCGCAGGCAACTCGTGTCGGAGCCAGATGGCGGAGGATTGGTTGCGTCATCTGGCGGGGAAC
>JAYUFI010001113.1:0-3100 GCA_043738805.1 Planctomycetaceae bacterium
CTGCCTCGCTGCGCGATCTTTCTCCCTTCGTTGCCTTTGTTTCCTTCTGTTCAACCCCCTGCCCTCTTATCACCACCCACCACCCACCACCCACCACCAACCACCAACCACCCACCACCAACCACCAACCACCAACCTCGCTGTCGCTGCTTGTTGTTATGGAGGGCTTTGCTCAAACTCCCGCTCGTGTTTGCCGAACGTTGTTGGCTCGGCATTTGACGAGTTCTGAACGTGTCGGCCTGATTGGCTGACTAGGACAGCCGGGAGTAGATCATGTCGCGAGTGCGATGGACTCGAATCGCTTGGCTGTTGTGTGTGAGCGCGATGTCGTTGCCATTTTTTGCGAGCTTCGATTCACCGACTTCAACCGCCGACGCCGCACCGCCGAAGGTGCTGCCGTATCCGGGACGATCGGTGGTCATTGCCAAGAACGGAATCGTCGCCACCAGTCAGCCGCTCGCCGCTCAAGTTGGTTTAGAAGTGCTCAAAGCGGGCGGCAACGCGGCGGATGCGGCGATTGCGGCGAGCGCGATGATCGGTCTTGTCGAGCCGATGAGTTGCGGCATCGGCGGCGATCTGTTCGTCATCTATTGGGACGCGAAAACCAAGCGGCTGTATGGACTCAACGCCTGCGGTCGCAGCCCGTTCAAACTCAATCGTGAGGTGTTCGCGAAGCGCGGCCTGAAAGAGATTCCCGACAGCGGCCCGTTGAGCTGGTCGGTTCCGGGCTGCGTCGATGGCTGGGAGATGTTGCGATCCAAGTTCGGCACGCAGACGTTCGACAAACTGCTCGCACCGAGCATTCAATATGCGGAAGAAGGCTTTCCCGTCAGCCAGATCATCGCATCGAGTTGGGACGGCGGCGGCTTGTCAGAATGGCCTGACTCGGCAAAGACATTCTTGCCAAACGGTCGCGGTCCGCGAGTCGGTGAGATCTTCAAGAACCCGAATCTCGCCGCGACGTATCGAGCGATCGCGACCGGCGGACGAGACGCTTTTTACAACGGGGTGATCGCCGACGAGATCGTGCGATTCAGCGAGGCGAACGGCGGCTATTTCTCGAAGCGTGACTTTACCGATCACACTTCCGAATGGGTCGATCCGGTGAGCACAAACTATCGCGGCTACGACGTCTGGGAATTGCCTCCCAACGGGCAAGGGATCGCCGCGTTGCAGATGCTCAATCAGTTGGAACGGCATGACCTCAAGTCGCTCGGCCCGTTTCATCCCGACTATCTGCATCTGTTGATCGAGTCCAAAAAACTCGCGTTCGCCGATCGCTCGCGGTTCTATTTTGATCCAGCATTCGGGACTCCGCCGACGAAGGAGTTGATCTCGAAAGAATACGCAGCTCGACAAGCCGCTCGGATTGATAAGGCTCGTGCGGCGGTCGGTGTTGAGCCGGGCGATGCGAAGCTGGCTCACGGCGATACGATCTATCTGACGGTCGTCGACAAGGATCGCAACTGTTGCTCGTTCATTCAGAGCAACTACTACGGTTTCGGCTCACAGGTGGTGCCGGGCAACGTCGGCTTCGCGATGCAAAATCGCGGCTGCTTGTTTGCACTCGATGACAAACATCCCAATCGACTGGAACCACACAAGCGACCGTTCCACACGATCATTCCCGGCTTCGTCACGAAGGACGGCAAACCGTGGCTGAGCTTCGGCGTGATGGGAGGCGACTTCCAACCTCAAGGTCACGTGCAGGTGTTGATCAACATGATCGACTTCGGCATGAACGTGCAACAGGCAGGCGAGCACCCGCGCGCGCAACACTCCGGCAGCGCGACTCCAACAGGCCGCCCCGAATCAACCAACGGCGGAGTCGTCGGCTACGAATGGGGCTTTCCCGACGAGACGTTGAAATCGCTCGCCGCGCGAGGCCACCAACTCGCCGCACCGGGCGGAGCCTACGGCGGTTATCAAGCAATCCTGATCGATCACGTCAACGGTGTGCTGCACGGCGGCACCGACCCGCGCAAAGACGGCTGCGCGGCGGGGTATTAACGCGTCCGCAGTCGGGTGTTTCACAGGCAGGGGTCAGGCACCGCTTCTTTCCTCCTCTGACACGACGGTTGCCCCTTCGGCGGCGGTGGGTAACATCTCGCCCGCTTTTGGCAGCGCGAGGAATGCGTTTCGGTGGGAGTCGACGATGCTGGTTTTCTGCGTGATTGTGTACATGGTCGCCACGGTGGCCGTGGGACTTTGGGCGGCGACGCGAGTGAAGGACTCGAAGGACTTCATGGTCGCGGGGCGGTCACTGCCGTTGTACATGAACTTCGCTTGCGTGTTCGCCACTTGGTTTGGGGCCGAGACGGTCTTGTCGGTGTCGGCGACGTTTGCCAAGGACGGACTGGGGGCGGTATCCGGTGATCCGTTTGGAGCGTCGGTATGCTTGTGCCTCGTGGCGTTCTTCTTTGCGAAGACGTTTTATCGGTTGGAGCTACTGACGATCGGCGACTTCTATCACCTGCGATACGGCAAGTTCGTCGAGGTCATCACATCGCTGGGGATTGCCAGTTCGTATCTTGGTTGGACGAGTGCCCAATTGTCGGCGCTGGGGCTGGTGATCAACGTGCTGTTCCCAGAGTATCTCACGCTGAACCAGTCGATCATGGTCGGGGCGGCGATTGTCACGGTTTACACGATGTTCGGTGGAATGTGGTCGGTCGCGCTGACGGACGTCATTCAAACGGCGGCGATTGTCATTGGGCTGATTCTGGTCGCCGCGTTGCTCGGACAGCGGGCTGGCGGGATCGACGTCGTGATCGACCATGCGTATCGAGCAGGGAAGTTGAATCTCTTCCCGCATCTCACGGCGTCGGCTTGGCTGGTCGCCATCGGTCAGTTCATCACGATGGCATTGGGTTCGATTCCGCAGCAGGACGTCTTTCAACGAGTCACCAGCGCCAAGAACGAAAAAACGGCGCTCATCGGCACGTTTGGAGGCGGCATCTTCTACTTCTGCTTTGCGTTCGTGCCGATGTTCATCGCCTACTCCGCGACGGTGATCGATCCGAGTCTGGTGGAGCTGTTTCAATCGGAAGATACCCGCGTGGTGCAGCAGATCTTGCCCTCACTGGTGCTGAAGGCGACG
>JAYUFI010001114.1:0-1099 GCA_043738805.1 Planctomycetaceae bacterium
GGCGTCGGCCCGCTGCCGTTTGAATCGTGAGGCGATTGAAGAAGTGCGGCAGAAACGGATTCAACGCGGTCAGCGTTCCTCGTTCACCCGTGACTCGAATGAAGGCTCGCCAGTTCCAGATTTGTGATCTGAGCGACGCGGTCACGCTCGCTGTCACGTTTCCGGGGAATTGCAATTCGGTGGACATCCAATGATCGACGTCCGGCTGAATGAGCCGAGCGGTCGCCGATTTCACAGTCGGCTCTGAACCGATGAAAAATCGACAGGCGTTGATTGCATAGCAACCGACATCCATCAAGGCTCCGCCGCCCGTTTGGTACGAAAACCGAATATCTTTTTTCTTGCCGGGAAAGAAGACGCAGAACTGCGCCTCAACGTGACGGACCGAGCCGATTGTTCCGCTGTCGAGGATCTGCTTCATCCGCATGGCCAGTGGATGATATCGGAAGTGAAACGCCTCGATGAGTTGTTTGCCGTTTCGCTCGGCCGCCGCTTGCATCGCGCGAGCCTCGTCGGCATTTGCCGCGAGCGGCTTCTCGCACAACACATGCTTTCCAGATTCCAACGCGCGGATCGACCACTCGGCGTGCAGGCTATTGGGCAACGGATTGTAGATGAGGTCAATCTCTGGATCGTCGAGCAGCGTTTGATATCCGGCGTAAGCCTTCGGAATGCGATGCGACTTCGCGAACGCTCGCGCCTTGTCTTCCGACCGACTGGCGACGGCGACGGCCGTGACGTTCGGATTCCGCCGTGCCGGAGCCAAGATCGCCATGCTCGCGATGCGAGCTGTTCCTAGCAGGCCGATTCGCACAGGGCCATCAATTGTCGCTTCGCCGACCATGAGAGTTCTCCGTCTTAAGTTGGTGCGAGTGAAAAATGATTTCGTGTTTTGTAGCCCGGTTTTTCAAACCGGGCTGTCTGGATCCACCCGGTTTGAAAAAACCGGCTACGAAATCATTCTTCCTCAACTTCTGGTTTGTGCGATGTGATCGCCGACTCGCAAAGCCTGCGCGATGATCGTCAGTGCGGGATTCACCGCACCCGACGACGGAAAGAACGATGAATCGACCACAAACAAGTTGGAAACATCGTGCGT
>JAYUFI010001115.1:0-1099 GCA_043738805.1 Planctomycetaceae bacterium
TGATCGCATCGAAGGGCTTTTTTATTGTTGGGTATCGGGTTGCCTCGTTGAGGTGGCAGTTCAAACAAATGCAATTGTTGATTCCGCTCGGTGGTTTCGTGCGACAGGTTTTGCAGTGTGATGAACGTCGTCGCACTGCAAATGTGACGCATGAGAAACTATGAAACCAGACTTTATGAAAATCAGCGGTGCGACAGAAAAGCGTCCGAAACCAATTCTGCCATTCGTTGATGGCCAATGTGGCTCAGGTGCAGGCCGTCGATTGTGCTGCCGTCGCTGAAGAGAATCTTTGCGAACGAACGGCGTAGAATGAGCTTTACCCCGAACTGCTTCGCAAGCCGTCGTTGTAAGCGGGCCAGATCATAGGCTCCCGGAATTGGTGCGACCGGCAACTCAAACATGACAATAGTCCGGCCACGGCCAGCAAGGGTTGTTAGCAGCAACTCGAAATCTCTTTCGATTAACGCAGCATCTCGGCCACTGAGCAAATCGTTGCCGCCGACTTCGATCAGAATCCAGCAATTATTACACGTAATTTGGTCCGCTTGTTTCTTGGCTGATTCGGTGGTGGCTCCCGGCTGTGCGTGATTCACGACAAAAACATTCAGACGCTTGGAAACGAGACTGGGCCACAGGAACTCCCGCTCGTCCGCGATCCCGGCGCTCAACGAATCACCGATGACGTGAATCTCGCTCGGAAGATCATCGGGAGCGACAACACTCAGCGCGGTTCGGTCCAGCAACTCCCAGCCAACCGCGGACAGCAACAACAGCTCGACCAGCGGTTGCAGGCGTCGAAGCTGTTGATATCGCCAAGTGGTTGCGGAATTCGCAAACGGAAGATTGATCCAGGCCATCGGCAGTCCCAGGCACAACGCATACAACCAAAGCGGAAGCGGAACGACCGCCGCCATGCTCAAGACAACGCCGAGCGCCGTCAGTAGCCGCAACCATTTCGCACCACGTCGCTGCCGAAACCGCCAAGACGCAGCGTGTCCGACAACGATCAGCAACGCTCCCGCGAAGAACGCATCACCGCTCGCTATGAAATACGCCACGCTCTGAATCAAACTATTCATGCCGCTATCATCTCGCTTAA
>JAYUFI010001116.1:0-8157 GCA_043738805.1 Planctomycetaceae bacterium
TCAAGTCTCGTCCAGCACCGATAACGGCGGCACCGAAGAGGTCGTCTCCGGCACCCATATCAACGCTCAAATCCCGACCGGCGATCAATCCCAACAGGCCAACTCCATCGTCTCCAGTACCAGCATTGATCTTCACGTTTCCGTTGACCTCGACCCCTCGAAAATCGTGAACGTAACTACGAATGGAGTCTCGAATGCTATTGTTGACTTCGTTCAGTCCGCCGGGAATGTCACCTAAGTTATTCAAACTCAAAGCATCAAACGGGACAACCGCCAAGAAGTCGTTGCCGCTGCCAAGATCGACGGTCGCGTTACCGGTCACGTTGAGATGTCCATTCGCAACATCGAGAATCAACTGATCGTTGCCAGCCCCCATGTCAATTTTCAGATTACCCTGAACCAGAGCGTTCGGGGCATCGCCTGCAAGGATATTTGATACCAAGTTCGAGCCACCACTCAAAATTGGTGTGGAAAAGTCAATGGTCCCGACATTCACGATCACGGAATCATTGCCACCTTTCATGTCGATAGTCAGGTTGCCCAAGAAGATCGCGTCACTATCGATCGGAACTGTCGTTCCCGCTGAGTAGTAAGCTTTTCCGATGCGAATCACCGTATTATCGTCAGTTGCTCTGATCGTTGACCCCGTCGACAGGACGTCGATCTGAATGTGGTTGTCCTGAACGTCTCCGGTGATGTTCAGACCGGAGTTTGTCACGCTGAGCGTCACGAGGCCGGGCGTCACGATACCGGTCGGGACCGTACGAACCTCCAGTTGTTGAACTTCGCAGGGCAAAGCGCGACGCTGTTGACGTACGTTGGGACGAAATGACCAGAAGGAACGGAGCATGTTGATGGCCTTTGCTTACTTTGTTGAGTGAAGTTGGTGCCGCACGTTTGGCGAGCCCGAAAAGTGCGGCCAGTCTAGGGACGCGAAAGATTTTCTGTAAACCGCCTAGCGGACATTGTTCGTAAAGCTGTTACGACCGGTTCAGGTTGTAGGGCTTAGATTATCTCACAAGTCTCCGCTTGAATCGGCGAGTCCTCGTGAACCTCGCGACGACGCCCCGGCAGATCGTCGAGATACCATTGCGCCAGCACAGCGTCCCATTCGGCAAGACTGGAGACGTGAATGAATGCTTCTCGGACGACTTCAAACTGCGGATGTAATTCCGAGTACTTGATTCCAAATTTGCGGAGCATGATTGCTGCGTGTTTTTCGTTATAGATTTGCATGGCGAGCCGAAAATGCTCGCGCAGGATATCTCGCTGCTCATGCAACGTTGGTAGAGGCGGAAGCGGCAAGCCGGCCGCCAACGCTCGCGCGTCGCGAAAAATCCACGGATAGCCGATCGCACCGCGAGCCGCCGTCACGCCATCAACTCCCGTGTATTCCATCATCTTCAAGCAGGCTTCGGGCGTGAACAGGTCGCCGCTGCCGAGCACGACTCGCGCGCCCGCATGTTGTTTGATCTCCCGCAGCAAGTCCCAGTTGCTCGGCCCGTTGTAACGTTGCTCGACCGTGCGACCATGTACGGTGATCGCTGCTGCTCCGCGTGCGTAAGCACCGTCGAAGATCTCATAGAAGTTGTCGCGGCTTTCAGGCCGGTCATCGAGTGCTCGTCGCATCTTGACCGTGACGGGCACGTGAGACGGGACTGCCTCGCGAACGCGGCTGACGATTTCGAGCGCAGTTGCCGGTTGACTCAGAAGAAAGCCGCCTCGACAGCGCCCAAGAACCTTCTTCACCGGACAACCGAAGTTGATGTCGATGACATCGAATCCCGCCTCGACCATCTTCACGGCGGCGGGACCGAATTCTTCAGGAACAGCTCCCATCAACTGGCCGCCGACCGGATGCTCTTCATCGGAAACCCAGAGAAATCGCCGCGTGTGATGTCGGTCTTTGAGTTCGTTGATGAACTTGTCAAGCATCACTTCGCAGAGCGTGTAAGGCGCACCGAGTCGCTTGGCGATGACTCGCATCGGCCAATCGCTGTAGCCGCTGAGCGCCGCTTGCACGACGGGGAAATCGAGTTCGATGGAGCCTAAACGGAGTTTCGGAAGCGGTGTCATGGGTCGTCGCAGTCGGAGGAGAAGCAGTGTGTTCGGCGGCCGATCTACTTTCCGCCCACAAACAACACAACCCACGGCTGAGGATTCCTCAGCCGTGGGTTGTGTGGCACAGAGTAAGTCAGGTTGCCGCTTCGTGTGATTACAGTTTCTCTCTGAGGAACTCTTCTTGCGAAATCCGTGGTGCTAAGTCGATGTCTTTGTACGCATAGAGTTCGAGCAAAGTTGTTTGATCAAGTTTCTCCGGGTTTGATCCATGAATCTTGTCGGGCCAACCAAAGGTGCGAACGCAAACCGGGAACTTCGTTGTCGCATCGATGTAAATCAAAGTCTTGCGATATTCATGCTGAGGATCGGGTGCCAGCTTGTAATTGTCGTATTCGATCGTGAAGAGAATGACTTCGTGGCCGTCGAGCTGTTGTCGTTCCAGCATTTTGGCCGTGATGCCGGAGTCTTGTTTGAGATCGAGAGCACGGTGTTCGCGAATGACTTTCGTCAGCTCCAGCAGTCCCGCCTTCGTCACGGGATATCGCGAATGCTTCAGCGCGAGTGCCCCGGCTGGGTCTAACGGAATGACTCCCAAACGTGCTTCAAAACCTTTCTGTTTGCGGACCAACATGTCTCCGCCATTTTCGCCTTCGACATAGATCACTCGTTGTCCGGCGTCTTGACCTCCTTCCCATTTCATGGAAATTCTCTTGGGGCTGTGAAACATCCGAAATTGGATGACCTGCATCTCAGTCAGCGAACTACCCAGTCGCTCTTGCTTGATGAACTTGGCGGAATAGGCCGCTGTTTTTTCGAGCTTGGCTTCGGTTTCCGCGAGGACTCGTTCGATTTCTCGCAGCGCCTCTTTGCCTGTCAGCGTCGGCGTGTCATTGACAACAAAGGCCGGGGTTCCGCCTGCGGTTTTGACATTCGACGGTGCTGACTCATCGCCGAACATCGTCCTCACGTCGGCCAGTAACTCATCGGAATTGGCCGGAGCGGGATCGGTCCCGGCAGTCGTCGGCTGAGTTTGAACGTACAAGAACCCGATCGCGAACAGCACAACGAGCGAACCCATCGTGTTGTGACCTTGCGGATTTTTCCGCAGGTGTCGCACAACGTGTGGGAGTGATTTCCGAGCCGGTGAGGTCAACCGACTCGCCAACCAACGCGAGGTGCTGAGAAGCCGAGAGAAGCTCTTCATGCGACAAACAGCCTTGCGGCTTACACGCGGAGACGCCCACTCAAAAGTCGCGCCGAGATCCTTCGAGAGCACCGATTGATGGACAAGTCCGAGAGCAAGAAATGAGGTGACAACCGAGACCCGCAGAGTCCATCCGCACGGGAGCATGACAAACAGGAATCGACGATCGAGTCCTGTTGCAGTGAAGGCAATTGTCAGCGTCCAGCAATCCGTTGCGGCGAGCCTTCTGCGGTCATTGAGGAGATTCGACAGCACACTGATGAATCCCGCCGTTTGGCCGACCGGTGTAATCGTGAGAGTTTCACAAACGCGTTCACCGTAGCCGCAAGCTGCCAGCTTGCGGCTTCTTATTCAAAGTCACGAAGCTCACAAGCTAGAAGCTTGTGGCTACGTTTGACGGTGAATTTCCCTCGCTGGCGCTTCGGGCTAGTATGGACAGGCCACGAAAGCCTTCGCTGTTCCGTCAATTTGCGAGCACTGGATTCAGAGATGAAAACGACTCTGCGAGCGACCGTCTGTTTGACCGTTCTGTTGGCGACAGCCGCCGATTCTTGGGCTGATGCCGGCACCGAACTGCGAGTCTTCCCGGAGGAGATCACCCTGCGTGGGCAAGGGGATCGGCAAACGATCTCTGTCCAAGTGATCAACAACCAAGGGATCACACGCGATGTGACGACGTCGGTCAAACTCAAGGCCGCCGATCCGACGGCGTTCGAGATCGACGGACAGACGCTGCGATCGAAGGCGGATGGGCAGACCAAATTGCTCGTTGAACTCGGTCAGATGAAAACCGAAGTGCCGGTCAACGTCGTGCAATCGAGTACCTCGCGCGAGGTCAGTTTTCGGCTCGATGTGATGCCGGTCTTCATGAAGAACGGCTGCAACAACGGGAGCTGTCACGGCGCGGCTCGTGGCAAAGACGGGTTTCATTTGTCGTTGTTCGGTTACGACCCGGCGGGCGATTATTTCCGGCTGACTCGGCAATTGATCGGGCGACGCATTGATTTGGCGGTCCCCGAAAAAAGCCTCTTGCTGGAGAAGTCGACCGGTGATGTGAATCACACTGGCGGGCAGCTCTTCGACAGCGACAGCGACGATTATCGAGCGATGCTCCGCTGGTTGCAGGCCGGAGCACCGGACGACACAGGCGATACGCCGGAGCCGGTCGGCATTGAGATGCTGCCGCCGAAAGTCGTCTTCAACGCGAAGGACGCGACGCAGCGAACGGTTGTGATGGCGAAGTACTCGGACGGCTCGGTGCGTGACGTCACTCGGCTGGCTTTGTTCCTGTCGAACAACGAAGCGGTCGCTTCGATCAGCAAGGACGGCGTGGCGAAAGGAAACGGTCGCGGCGGAGCGTTCGTGTTCGCTCGGTTCAACAAGTTCACCGTCGGCAGCGAAGTGCTCGTGTTGCCGACCGACGACAATTTCAAGTGGCCCGAACCGCCGACCAACAACGAGATCGACTCGCTCGTGTTCGACAAGCTGAAGAAGCTGCACTTGGCTCCGTCGGAGCTGTGCTCGGACGAGACTTTTCTCCGTCGAGCGTATCTCGATTTGATCGGCCTGCCGCCGACACGCGAAGACTATGACCGCTTCGTTGCCGATACGACGACCGTCAAGCGAGCGAAGCTGATCGACGAACTGCTCGAACGCGAAGAGTTCATCGACATGTGGGCGATGAAGTGGGGCGAAATGCTCCGCATTCGGTCGGCGAACAATCAGCCGCAATACGGTCGTGACGCGAAGGCGATGTGGTCCTATGCCGCCTGGGTTCACGACCAAATGGCGACGAACCGACCGCTCAACGAGTTCGTGGCCGACTTGGTCGTCGGCAGCGGCAGCAATTTCAAATCGGCTCCGGCAAACCTTTACACCGCGACCGAACGGCTCACACCGCAGAAGACTGCTGAGGATTTCGCCCAAGTCTTTCTCGGCGCGCGGATTCAATGTGCTCAATGCCACAACCACCCGTTCGATCGTTGGACGATGGACGATTACTACGGCTTTTCGAGCTTCTTCGCCGGGCTCAACATGAAGCGGGGCATCGAAGGGCGCGAGGTGATCGTCTTCAACAACAACAACGCGAACACGGTCGATCACCCGGTCGACGGTCGCAAAATGAAACCAAAATTCCTCGGCGGCGACGTTCCCGAAGTCGAGGGTCAAGATCCTCGGCAAGCGCTGGCGAAGTGGCTCACGTCGCGGGACAACGCCGCGTTCTCGCAGACGATGGCCAACGTTATCTGGTCCCACTTCTTCGGCCGAGGCATCGTTGAACCAGTCGACGATGTCCGCATCAGCAACCCACCGGCGAACAAAGAACTGCTGGAACACATCGGCCGCAAGCTGGCGGAATATGGCTTCGACAAGAAGAAACTGATTCGCGACATCTGCAACTCGCGCACGTACCAGCTTTCACCGGCGAGCAACCCGTCCAACGAACTGGACGAAGCGTACTTCTCACACAGCTACGTCCGCCGTCTCCGCGCCGAAGTGCTACTCGACACAATCACGCGAGTCACTGGCACCGAAGATCGCTTCCCGCAATCCCCGAACGGCACCCGCGCCGTGCAGCTTTATGCCGGCAACCTCTCGAACTACTTCCTCACGACATTCGGCCGAGCTCCTCGCGAATCCGCCTGCTCCTGCGAAGTGAACCGCGAAGCGAACCTTTCGCAAGCACTGCATCTCGTCAACGGCGACACGATCACACTGAAGGTCGCCAACAGCCGCCTGATCCCGTCGCTGCTGGCCGCGAAGCAGTCGCCTGAGAAGATCATCGAAGACCTTTATATTCTGGCTCTCTCACGCAAGCCAACCGCCGAGGAAGTCACGAAGCTGACCGAACTCATCAACCAAGAACTGGCCGACCCGGAGCGCGTCGACAAGCTCGCTGGCCTGCGAGCTCAACTCGATCAAGCCTACCGCCGCCTCGAAGACCAACTGAAAGGCTACAAGGCCGAGTACGAGAAACTGAAAGACGAAGGCCAAGAAGCAGACGCACTCGGCACACTCGAAAAGCAAATCGCGACCACCGAAAAGCAAATCGCCGAAGCCCGCCAACGCCAATCCGGCAGCGTCCCATTGATGGTCTACGGCGACATCTTGTGGGGGTTGTTTAACTCGACCGAGTTCGCGTTCAACCACTAAGGCAAATTCTTCAACGCAAAGTTTCGCGAAGAGATTCCTTTGCGAGTCTTTGCGACTTTGCGTTGAAAATGCGGCCCGTCTTCAACCCGACGTGCGACAGGAGTCAACTATGTTTCGCGAACTGATTTTTATTCTGACCTGCTTTTTCTCGCTGCCGGTATTTGGTCAGACAGAAGCCAAACCCAAAGAAGTCGTGACCTACAAAGATCACGTCGCGCCGATCCTGCGGAAGCATTGTTCGAATTGCCACAACCCGGATAAGGCGACGTCGGATTTGAATGTGATGACCTATCAAACGCTGATGGCGGGCGGCAGCAGCGGCGAAGCGATTGCGGCGGGGAGTCCGGATTCAAGCCGGTTGTACAAGGCGGTCGCGCATATCGAAGAGCCGTTCATGCCGCCGAAGTCGCCGAAGATTCCGGAGGCGGAACTCGCCGTCATCAAGAAGTGGATTGAACTCGGAGCCCCGGAGACGGCGGTCAGTGCGGCGAAGAATTCGACTCGCAAAGTCGAACTCGATCTCGCGGCGGTGTCGACCGGCAAGCCCGATGGACCGCCGCCGATGCCGGAGAAACTCGAAGAGATTTCGCTGCCGCACACGTCGCGGCCTCACCCGGTCACCGCGATGGCCGCGAGTCCGTGGGCTCCGTTGCTGGCGGTCGCGTCGCACGAACGAATCCTGCTCTACAACACCGACGACCTGAAGCTGATCGGCACGCTGCCGTTCCCCGAACGGATTCCGTATGCGTTGAAGTTCAGCCGCAACGGCAAGCTGTTGCTCGCGGCCGGCGGGCACGGAGCGGAATTGGGCAAGGTCGTGTTGTTCGAGATCGCGAGTGGCAAACGGTTGACCGAGATCGGCGATGAGTCCGACGCGATCCTCGCCGCCGACATCAGTCCGAATCAAAAGTTCGTGGCACTCGGCGGGCCGAGCAAAATCGTGAAGGTCTACGACACGGCGACCGGCGAACTCAAACATCGCATGAAGAAGCACACCGATTGGATCACCGCAATGGAATTCAGTCCGGACGGCAACCTGCTCGCGACCGGCGACCGCAACGGCGGAGCGTTTCTCTGGGAAGCGGAGACCGGCGGCATCGTCTTCACGCTGGGTGACCACAAAGAGGCGATCAGCGATCTCTCGTGGCGAGCCGATTCGCAAATGCTCGCAACTGGCAGCGAAGACGGTCGCGTGATCTTGTGGTACGCCGAAGACGGCTTCCCGACGCGAACGATCAACGCGACATCGGGCGGCACCCCCATTCGAGCACCGAGCACGCGAGGCAAACCGGCCGGAGTGCTCTCCGTCGCGTATGCTCGCGACGGCTCGATCGCGACGCTCGGTCGCGACAACTCCGCTCGCTTGTGGCAACCCGACGGAAACATGCTGGTCAAGCTCGAAGGCTTCACCGACACGCCGTCGCGCGTCGTCTTCACTCACAACAGCGAACGAGTCATCGCCGGCGACTTCACCGGCAAGGTTCGTGTCTGGTCCGTGAAGGACAAGCAGTTGGTCGGTGAGTTGACGACGAACCCGTGATAACCGGTTAACTCACCAGGATCGTTGGTTTGGCCGAGGCTCTCAAATTAAGCATCGCCGGTTCACTCGACGGACTTCACATTGTGACCACTGATTTTCTCACAGCATTTGCTGCGAAATCTGCACCGGTTAGCTCCATTTAGCGAATGAGTGACGGACCTGTTAATTGGCCCGTGCCGCAAGTACCAGTTTGTTCGAA
>JAYUFI010001117.1:0-1097 GCA_043738805.1 Planctomycetaceae bacterium
GACATTGACCGTCGCGGTAACTTTGGGCCGGTTGGAAAAAGCGGACTTCCCTTTACTGCGTGCCCAGATCACGTCGGCGTCAGCGATTGCCGGGATCGCTTTGATCAGCCGTCGTAGTTCATTGCGGAGTGCGTTGTCTCGATGCTGCTCCACAACTTCGGAAGTCGAAAATGGATTCGTTCGCGCGAGCTGCTTTTCCCATTCGCTGCCGGAGGCGACCTCTGCTGATTTCGATTTGGGAACCAGCACTTCGTAGCGGCTCAGGTCGCTCTGTGGCACACAGAGTTGCTGGCCCACTTTGCGAAAGTTTTTCAAACCTTGCTGTCGCCAGATGGCTTGAGTTGCGGCGAGTTCTTTGCCGACAAATTCACGACCGCCGCAGACAGGTTGCCAATCGGAACTCGTTGAGCGACCGATCACAAACGAAAACCCGACCACGCAAGCAACGAGCACAGCGGTCATCGCGAATCGTTGGCCACGAGGAAGTCGCGACCAACGTTCGGCGAGAGACACAACTTGTCGTCGCAGTTCATCCATGAATGCGTTGCCCCTTCGGGCTTGGTCGGGTGAGCTGCCATCCGTGACAGCAGGAAGAAGTAGGACACGTTTCCAACGTGCCCTCACACGAGCACGATGAAATCGTGCTCCACAAAAAGGCCGATCACAGAATGAGACTTGCCCTGCCCTCCGATGTCCTCTTGGTCGTCACGCCGCCTTCAAATTTGAGCCCGGCCCGCCGCGCGGCGGATAGCCGTATTCGCGGAGCTTGCCGGACAGTGTGCGCAGACCGATATCGAGCGACTGTGCCGTTTTCTCGCGATTGCCGCCGCAACGAGTGAATGTAGTTTCGATCAGTTGGCGTTCCATGTCAGCGAGCGTCATGCGCGGCGTTTCGCTCACTTCAACCGCGATCGACTTGGCTAACCAAGATCGCAGCATGTCGGCGGTGACGTCACCTGATTCCGCGACGATCGCCGTGTTTCGCAGCACGGTGTAAAGCTCGCGAACGTTGCCCGGCCAGAGATGGTCTTTGAGAACTTCTAACGCATTGCGAGTCAATCGTGGTCGCGGCTGATCTTCTTGCAGCGCCCAACGAA
>JAYUFI010001118.1:0-8152 GCA_043738805.1 Planctomycetaceae bacterium
TGCTCGATGCCTGAGAGTGATGTCCCAAGCATTGTCGTGGAGGCTCACGCTTTTTCCGCAGATCAATTTTCAACACGCTGAAAACTGCAAAAGTCGAACCCAGAGCCTGTGAAACAATTGATTTCACTCGTTTTCGAAGACGACGTTTCAGTCAAGCGAACCATCGATCGTCGATTGTGAGCGATCCTGTGCGGTCGCTTTTCAGAAAAAAAGTTTTGACTTCAACGGATCTCAATTGATTCACACACTCTCAGCGGCGTGGTTCGGCTCGCCGCGCGCGATGTTCGAGTCGCGCTAGTCGGCGGTCAGTCGCGGGATCGCAGACCGCGTTGGTCTCGGAAGGTGGGTCATGCGGAACCTGTTGACCAATTCGAGGACAATCAACTGGCTCGTCCGGAATAGAGCGGGGCGATGACTTCGCCGTTGAGCAAATGATTCGGCCGTTGCAACGGGTCCATGAGCACCGCGTTGTAATCGACTCCGAGGGCGTTGAACAAAGTTGTGCAGACATCGGCCGGCGACCACGGTCGCGACACCGGGTAGGCCGCGTTGGCGTCGGATTGCCCGACGACTTGGCCGCCTCGAACGCCGGCTCCGGCGACGAGGGCCGAGTAAACGTGAGCCCAATGGTCACGACCGGAAACCGCTTGGCCGGACAGCGTCGAGATGCGTGGCGTCCGGCCGAACTCGCCCATGACGAGCACCAGCGTTTGGTCCAACAACCCCGTTGCCGACAAATCGTCCATCAGCGCCGCAAGGCCCCGATCCAATTCAGGAAGCAGCGTGTTCTTCAATCGCCCCCAGTTGTCCACATGCGTGTCCCACGTCTGCACGATGCCCATCGCCGCCTGCACGAACGGGACTCCCGCTTGCAGCAATCGTCGCGCGAGCAACAGCGACTGGCCGAATTTGTTTCGGCCATAGCGATCTCGAACCGGAGCCTCTTCGCGTTGAATATCGAACGCTTGAGCAACTCGATCGGAAGTCAGCAGCGAGAACGCCAAGCCCTGTTGTTCCGCGAACGAGTTGGCTCGGCCTTCCGCGTCGAGCGACATCGGGCTGCGATTCACCGTTTCCAACAGCCCGCGCCGCGACAGCAGCCGAGGAGACGTGATTCCTGGTTGCAGGCTCAGCGAGTCGATGCGGAAGTTGGGATCGTTTGGATCATGATTGATCTGCCACGGATCATGCTTCGGGCCGAGGAAGCCGGCATGTTGTCCAGGCCAGGTGAGCGGTCCTTCGATGAAGTAATTCGGCAGCGAGACGCCGGTCGGCACACCGTCGTTGCGGGGCCGGATGTAGTCGAGCGCCGCCGCGAAGTTCGGGAAGTCATGGCGAGACTCGACGCGATCCAGATCACTGCCACCGCGCGGAATCGGCGTTGGCCGGCCGGTCAGCGCGACATGTGTCGCCAGCAGATGATTGTGTTCGAGATGCGCCAACGAGCGGAGCACCGACCAATGCCGCAGTTGCTGAGCAAGTCGCGGCAGATGCTCGCAAACCTGCACGCCGGGGATCGCTGTTTCGATCGGCGAAAACTCGCCACGAATCTCCGCAGGTGCATCCGGTTTTGGATCCAGCATGTCCAATTGACTGGGACCACCGCTGAGATGAACGATCAAAACCGACTTGGCTCGGCCGGTCGCCGACGACGCGGCGAAGGCTGTTTTTGCGGTCCAAGGGATCGTTGTTCCCAAGACACCGGAGGCACTCACTCGCAGCCATCGGCGGCGATCAAGCTGGTATTGCGGAGGAATCATGCGTCGTCCTTACTGGCTAACTCAGTCACTCGCGAATCGATTGGCCGGCGTCAGTGAATTCCACCGGGAGGCCATCGGCTTTGTGGAGACGTGTTGAAGCAGGCGAGCAATTCATTCATCGGCAATCGCCGACGGGTCGTTTGACATTGGACTGACGGAATCCCACTGAGTCAACACGATGATTTGGCAACTTCGTCGCACGAGAGGACCGTAGCTATGCTCGCCAGAGCGTGGGAGAACTCGCAGAACACCCACGCTCTGGCGAGGCGTGGCTACGTTTCATCCTCGGCCTCGTCTTTTGATACTGTGGTGCCCTGACTCGGACAACTCAACGAACCTCTTTTAGGAATCGTCAACTCATGGCTGCACCCAAACTCGGCAAGGCGCTCAAGGAGAAGATGCAGCGCGGGCAAACCGTCTACGGCACCTTCTTTCAATACACGGTCAATCCCGCCATCGTCGATGTCTTGCCGGACGATGCGCTCGACTTCGTGATTGTCACGGCCGAGCACAACGCGCTCGACTTGGCCGAGTTCTTGCCAGTCCGTTACGCACTCGCCGCGAAGGGAATCGCGTGCTTGGCGCGGACTCACAGCCGCGAACCAGATGATGTGTCGAAGGTGTGCGATTCGTTTGACGGTGTGGTCGTGCCCTACGTCGAGGATGTGGAACACGCTCGACGTCTCGCGGCGGCGGCGGTCTATCGGCCGCTGAAAGGACAGGCTCTGGAGCGCGTCCTGGCTGAAGGAAAATGGCCCAGCGAGAAGACTCGAAAGTACGTCATCGAGGAACGCTGCGCGAGCACGGTCTTCGTCCCGATGATCGAATCGGTTCTAGCGGTCGAGAACCTCGAAAAGATCTGCTCGATCCCCGGCGTACACGCGGTGTTTGTCGGCCCCAACGATCTGACCACCAACATGGGCATCCCCAACGAGTACGACCACCCGGACCTCGTCGCGATGATTCAGCGGATTATCGATGTCGCCAATCGCTCGCATGTGGCCGCCGGAAGCTGGTTCGGCAAACGCGAGCAAATGGAACGCACGATCAAACAAGGCTCGCGGTTCGTGGTCTATTCCAACGACGGAGCCTTGCTTCGCGAGTCGCTGGAGCAGTCCTTCACGCAACTCCGCAAACGCTGATGAAACTGGAACAGGGTAAGTTCGCGGGGACGCCAGTTCGCTCGTAGTTGCTGCTCGATAGAGTTCGAGCACCAGGGAAACTAGGCTACCTCACGGCCTGTCCTGGCCTCACCAATGGCGACAAGCGATATCGCAAAAGGAAGACGTCACCCGCACTCTGGATCGTACGCCGCGTTAGCGATTTGGTTGAAACGCTCCTCATTCCGCCTGCCGGAATCAGGCATAGATCCAAAGTCCAATCACGAACGAGGCGACGTTTGCTGCCACGATTGCCGCCATGTCCCGAACTGCAGCGGCGCGGCCAGTCGGGATCGGGAAGGCGGCACGAAACAGCAGGCATTCTGCGACTGGCGCGAATGTCTCGGAAGTCGCAAGATACGCTACGTCGCCCCACCGAGCGCCGACCGTCCAGGGAAGAACCAGGATCACGACGGGATAGGTACAGGCGGTCAACCAACAACCGGCAATCAGCCGTCTGCCCGGCGGATGACTCGGCGACAGGCCAAACAGCAGAATCGGGATTTCAATCACGATTGTCAGCAGATAACCGCGGGGAAGAAATGCCCACAGTTCCTCTGCCGTAAGATCCATCACATGCCTCTTGGAGAACTGGAGTTTCTTAAAGCGATCGCAACAGGAACGGAACTTCCATCAGGACGTGCAGGATCGCGACCGTAAAGTAAACATTGCGAGTCCAGACGTAATCACTCAGGAACGAGGCCCACAGGAGCAGCATCACCACAGCGCCTGCGGCGACGACGGCCGTGACCAACCGCCGCCAGTTTGGTGAGCGGCGCGCCAGTGGAACGTCCCCCATCCGCCATAATGAATTCCGCCTGCTCATGATCGGGAGCACCACGACCCAGACTAGATAATGCAAGAGCTCCAGAAAGACCTGAGCCGCGACAAGAAAATGAGTTGATACTCTGGGAATCACTCCGGCTCCAGCATGATGCGTGATCTGCCACGTCAAAAGATCGCGTCCGGGAATGTCGGGACCGCCTGCCCAGCATGCCGCCACACCAATCAGACAGACAGGGATGAGCAGTAATCCAAAGCGAAATGACTTCAGCCAGACCGACGCCTGTCGCTGAAGTTCTCGATCAAGGAATGACAGCGCCAGAAGCGGATGCAGATAAACCAGGGCCAGGCCCCAGGCCAGCGGCGACATCCAGTTGACGGCGATCAATCCAAAGCCGATCGGAATCAGAAACGGCCAATCGCGACGCGGGTTCTGCCGACTGCGGAGACGGGCGAGCAAAACAATCCAGACGGTGAGCAACGAATTCCAGACGGCGACCAGTACCAGGCCGTTTTCTGAATTGTCTCCAGCCAACCAGGGGAGAACGGCGAACAACCCGGCGAGAAACAAGGAGCCAGCCAGACCCAATAAGAAATACGGAGCCAGTCCGCCCCAGCGTGCAGGCATGCGCGCCAGAAAATACCGCGCTTCCATCCAATTGTGCGGCCCAGCAAACAGGAACACCGCAATGATCGAAACTCCGATCGGTGCCGCAGCCGCCACGATCGCACAACCGACAACAACCACCGCCGGGATCGCCATCATGACGACGGACATGGGTTCCGCCGCGATCGCGTGAACCGTCGCATCGTCGCGTCCCGTGGAAGCGGACATCAGAATGGTCCCTTTCGTCCCGTCAACGTCAGAGTGTTTCTCCGGGCTGATCTTTCTTGCCACTCGGCAACATCAGGATGACTTCGTGCCCGTCCTTCTGCACCTCAATGACGATCAGTCGTTGAGGCTTCGATTGATCCGCAGTCGGCGAGACGAGTTTCGGGGGGAAAAAGAAATTCGCCAGCAGCACGAGCCCGACGAGCAGGACGCAACCGACGAGGACGACCATGCCTTTTTTTCGGTGCGGACTCGCTTTGTTGACGAACATCAGGCTGATCGCGGCGGCAGTCAGAGCCAGTCCTGCGATAATCGTTCCTGCGGGAGGAGATTGATTGGAAACTGGATCCCCAGTCGATGATCCCTGCAAATCGGGCAGCAGGCTGTTAGGGATGACGATTTTCGCCACAACGTTCGGGTCAAGGTTGTCGACTTTCCCCTCCACGATCTTTACCGGTGCCACCATGGGCGGTCTCGGCAGTGGACTGCGTCCCGGCGAAATATCGCCGTACACGGCATTGGTCAAACTGATCAACAAACCCAACGACCAAACCGTTCGCGGTATTGACATGAGAATTCCTTCCAATAGGGATCGGCCTGCTCGAAGTGTCAACCGGCGTCGTCCGACAATTTGATGAGGATCTCAGCGGGAAACTTTCTTTTCATCGATTGCCATCGTCAATCACCGATAGGTGCCGAAACACTTCCAAATTGATCGTTTGATTGATGAATCGAACGTGTCCATCGCCAATGACAAAGAACGCACCGCCGTGATGTACGCTTCCAAACCCCGTCGTCTGTTCGCGAAGAGGCATTCCGACATTGATTCGCAGACTCGCGTCGGCCAGAGCCATCGCCAACCCTTGAGCCCGAGTGCAATCGGGGACGCCAATCCACGATCCGTGTCCGACCGAGCCGGCCGATGAGTCTGCTGGCGAATATCGCTCACCGATCATGATCGTGTTACTCGTACCATCAATGACATCTCGTAGTACCACATGGCTGTTCTGACCAAAAAATCCGCCAAAGAGCTTTTGATCGCAATACCGATGATCCGCAGAGCGGATCGTCCCAAAGTGTCCCAGGCTTCCCGCGTTGACGAGCGGTGCGATCGACGTCGGTATTCCAGCCGCATTGTACTGAATGCCGCCGACTTCACGTTGTAGGTATCCGGCGTTGCCGAAGTAGCTTGAACGAGGAAGACGACTTTGCCAATCCTCCGTCCCTTCGCTGACGATCCAGTCGACGACCTTTGCGGTAACAACCATCGCGTGCGGAACCGTCGCGGGCTCGGTCTCCGACGGACACATCAGTGTTGTCAGTCGCCGATTGAATTCAGGAGTGTCCTGCAGCCCGTGAATTCCTTCCGCAAGATGAGGTTCGATCTTGTTGTACTGATCCGCGGCATCCATGTACGGCAGGATTTTGAGATTCCATCCCCAACCGAGATAATTCCCCTCGGGACTGACATCAAATCCCACAGGGTAGCACTTGTAGACGTCGACATAATTGAAAACCGCCAATCCGACTTGTTTGAGATTGTGCTTGCACTGGTTTTTTCGTGCCGCCTCACGTGCGTTTTGGACAAACGGCAGGCAGATCGAGACGTTCAAAAAAATTACGCTCGACACGAGCAGTACTTCCAACCGCGAGAACCCACGCGGTGCCTGCTTCAACGATGGCAACCGTTTCTTCACGTGATGCCTTGCCCGCAATGAGAACATTGGTCGTCATTTGCTGATTTCCAAGCCGTTGAAATGAAATGAGACGCGATGTGTCATTGATTTGAACGTCAAACTGCCCGGCACTCGCAATAGTATCGGCCAGCGGACTTGTGAAACTGCCAAAGTGACCGCTCGTTTTTCAACAGAATGTTTTCCCGAAACCAGTGAATCAAGGAAGAAGATCACAACAGGACGCGGGGTTCTCAAGTGCCGGGAGCGGAATGAAGAGTTGATTGAGTCGGTTCGGCTTCGGCAGTTCAGACAGATCGCGATGTTCGCGATCACCTCGGCGGGGCGGGTCTCGACGAACTCGCGGTAGACTTCAAACGTCTGTGGCACCTTGCGCCCCAGCTCGCGAACAAACAACGCTTCCTTGGAATCCTTGTCCCACAGCGGCAAATCGCGGACTCGGAGATAGTCGCGGTAATCGGCCAACAACTCTTCCAGACTGGCGCGGCCAACGTTGGTCAGTTTGATTTCCGTTTCCTTGGACGTCGTCCCGGCTTTGCTCCCTTCCAAGATGTTCTGCTTTCCCGACCGAGCGGACTGAATCATCTGGTCGATCGTTCGATCGCCTTTGGAAAGATATTTGTGGGCAAAGCGAAAGGTGATGTCGTAGACGACTTCCGCTTTCTGGAAGGACAGCAGCGTTTGATAGTCGCCGCGCGGCGGTAGCACGCGGATGGCATCGGGTGGTGGTGCTGGCTGATGGGATTTATGGGAAGAATGGGAATCATGATTTTCATCATTCCCATGCTTCCCATCATTCCCATTGGAATTCGCCTTCTTCATTGCAGCCTCCGGTTGATTACCAGCACGTCAACGAGCGGAGCGTGCTTCAGGCCAGAATCTCTTTCACGATTCGGCCATGCACGTCGGTCAGGCGAAAATCGCGGCCGGCGTGGCGGTAGGTGAGGCGTTCGTGGTCGAAGCCCATCAGGTGCAGCAGCGTCGCGTGGAGGTCGTGGATGTGGACTCGGTTCTCGACGGCTCGATAGCCGAAGTCATCCGTGCTGCCGTAGGCCAGGCCCCCTTTGATGCCGCCGCCCGCGAGCCAGACCGAGAAGCCGTGATGATTGTGGTCGCGGCCGGTGGGGTTGCCTCCGCCGATGGGAATCTCGACAGCGGGAGTGCGTCCGAATTCGCCGCCGCACAGCACCAGCGTTTCGTCGAGCAAACCTCGCTGAGCCAGATCGGTCAGCAGCGCGGCGATGGGGCCGTCCGCTTCGTTGCCCAGCTTGCGATGTTCGTCGGCGATGTTGCTGTGAGAATCCCAGGGCTGCACGTCGCCGTGATAACACTGCACGACGCGGACGCCGCGCTCGATCAGTCGCCGGGCAATCAGGAGTTGGCGACCGTGAACCGTCTCCGCTTTGTAGAGTTCTTGTGTCGCCTTCGATTCCTTCGAGATGTCGAGCGCGTCGGTCGCTTCCATCTGCATGCGGAACGCGAGCTCGAACGATTGGATGCGAGCTTCGAGGTTCGCATCTTCTTGGCGAGATGCCTGATGTTGGCGATTCAGCTTCAATAGCAGGTCGAGTTGCCGTCGCTGATCGGTCGCTCCGATGACCGGATTTTGGATGTTGGCGATCAGCTCGGTGACGTTCGTCTTGCGCGTGTCGAGGTACGTTCCCTGATAGATGCCCGGCAGGAACGAGCTGCGCCAGTTCGACGAATCGGCAACGGGCAAGCCGGGGCAGAGAGTGACGAACCCAGGCAGGTTCTGGTTCTCGCAGCCGAGTCCGTAGGTCAGCCACGAGCCATAGCTGGGTCGTGACAGCCGTTCGTCTCCGGTGTTCATCAGCCGCATGCTTTGTTCGTGGTTCGGCGTGTTGGCGTACATCGAGCGAATCACGCAGATGCGATCCGCGTGACGGCTCGCCGTTTGGTGAA
>JAYUFI010001119.1:0-21550 GCA_043738805.1 Planctomycetaceae bacterium
TGTAACGCGGCAGTCAGCGGATGCAGTTTGACGAGCGCCGTGTGCTGATCTTGAAACAACTTTCCGAGCAAGTCTGCCGCGACGATTCCGGTGACATTCCCCGCACCGAGAATCAAACTCGTCGCCGGAATGTGATTCGCGACCGGATGAGTCGCCCCGATTGCATCTTCTTCAAACAAGCCCGGTCGCAACCACACGTTCGCTTTGAAGTTCACGAAGCAAACCGGATCGAACAGATCACGCGTCATCGGCAGCACCGGGACATGCCAGCGTCCGTCCGCTGATCGAGTCAATCGCCCCGGCAGCGAATTGTCCGCACCGGTTTCAATCGCTCGCAGGTTCCGCTGCATCAGCCGCAGATACCGCAGAGCAATCACCGGCCCCGACAAAATCTCCTCCGCGCGACACGGACTGTCCGTCGGAATTTGTTTGATCTCGCAAGCGACATCGACCCAATTGCGTGCGGCGGCGGCGACTGACTCAACGCAACGATCGAGCAATTCCAAACGATCGCGAACAGACGCGAACAACCAACGAGTTTGATTCGCGTACAACTCCGACAAGCTGACGTGCAACTCATCGGGCACGTTGAGCAACTCGCTGACATCGTCGGCAGTCGATCGCGAACCGTTCTTGTGGCCGTTGCCACTCGCATCACGATCCCACCAGCGAGCGGACTCACCGTTACCGCGACGGACATCAGTTTGAGGGGATCGCGTCCACATGATCGGCTCACTCTCGCAAAGCGGCAACGAGGATTTCGTCGCGGCGGCTGATAAATTCGGACGGTGCGGCATTCAATGATGTGACGCTCAACGCAGCCGAGTTGTTCGCTGTTCCGACGTTGCTTGTCGCAGCAGTGGTCGCGACAGCAGTCGCCGTTCCGCGAAGCTGACGTCGCAACACTTTGCCCAAGAAGTTGCGCGGCAAATCGCCCGACATGATCTCGACAACTTTCGGTCGCTTGTGAGCGGCGAGGTTTTCGTGACAGAAGTTGTCGAACGCTCGACGATCGAAGCGAGCGGTCGGGCTGAGCACGAGCACCGCTTTGACCAACTCGCCAACGGCCGTGTTCGGAACGCCGATCACCGCCACATCATCGACTCCCGGAAAGCCGCGCAGCACCGGTTCGACATCGCACGGATAAACGTTGAAGCCCGACGTGATGATCAAATCCTTCTTGCGATCGACGAGCTTAAAGAAGCCGTCCTCGTCGCGCATTCCCAAATCGCCGGTAAACAACCAACCGTCGCGAATGACCTGAGCGGTCGCCGTCGGGTTGTTCCAATAACCGAGCATGACTTGTGGCCCCCGAACGGTGAGTTCTCCGACCTCACCGGGGGGCAGTGTCCGTTCGCCCGTTTCGACATCCACAATTCGCAGCTCTGTACCGGGCAGCGGCAGTCCGATCGTGCCGTTGCGAGCCGTTCCATCCAACGGCCCGGCAGTCGCGCAGGGACTGCATTCCGAGAGGCCGTAACCTTCGACAACTTGAGCGTGCGTATGCCGACGAAACTCTTCAGCCAATCGCAGATCAAGCGGAGCACCGCCGACTTGCACGTACTTCATCGCCTGCGAGCGAAGCGGCCTGTTGCGGAAGATGTCGTTCAACGATGCGAGCATTGCCGGGACCGCGTTGAAGATCGTCGGCTGATGCTCTTCGATGAGATTGACCACCACACGCGGAATGAAGCGGTGCAACATCACCTGCGTCGCAGCGAGCGCCGTCCCACACATCAGGTTGCTCGTCAGTCCGTAACTATGGAAGAACGGCAACACGGAAAGCATCGTGTGCTGACCGACTTCGTTCTTAGCCCACGCCACGCATTGGCTGGCGTTTGCGACAAGATTGCGATGACTCAACGCGACCGCCTTGGGCGCACCGGTCGTCCCTCCCGTCGGCAAGATGTATGCCGGATCGTGAAGGGACGCCGGCGCCGCCGGTTGGAGAAGCGGTCGGCTGGCTGCCAATTCATCGTTGAAGTCGTGTTGATTCGGCCCATCGACCGGCGGCCAAAAGCCAAGCCGTCGCATCCGAGCGAACGCGTAACCCAGCCGCATCCAACCGGGAAGTCGGTCTTGCAAGCTCGTGAAGAAGATGTGCCGCGGTCGGTAGCTTCCCTTGAGCACCAGCGGCGCGAGCAGATCGAGCGAGATGACAATGCGACATTCGGTCGCCGCCATAATCGCCGAGATTTCCGCAGGCACACTGAGCGGACTGAGCGCGACAGCGATCCCACCCGCCATCCAAATTCCGTTGAGCGCCGTCAGGTACTCCGGCATGTTCGGGAGCAACAGACCGACTCGATCACCGGGCCGCACGCCGTATCGAATCAGCATCGAGGCGACTCGCCGAGCCTGCTCGAACACCTCGGCATACGTCAGATGTTGCTTGTAGTAGTGGCAGGCGATGCGGTGCGGAAAGCTCGCCGCTGTCTGGGCCAAGAAGCCCCACGCGGGAATCTCCGGGATGTCCAACGTCGTGGGAACACCTTCCGGATAGTGAGCCATCCACGGAGCGGATTCTCGTTCGCTGCGATCGTTTGATCGTGAAATTAACGTTGCCATGCGACACCTCCCGGAGCATTCAAAAAGCTCGGATCGGAAAGAATGCACGCACGAACGGCCGGAGGAGGATCGACTGCGAACACTTCGGCAGTGGGTGTGGCGATCAACATCGACGTGAACTGCAAAGACAGGTTGCGGCGAGATTGATCAGAGATGCGTTGCCAGATCGCGTCGTGAGGAAAAACGACTTGAAGAGGTGAATCAGCATCGCCGCTTTAACCATAACGGCAGGTTCGACTGCGGCAATGAGAGAAAGATGAAGCGTTGCCTGAAATACACATCGGAAGTTGGTCTTTGAGCAAAGTGCCGGGAAGTCTGACGCGCAGCGGACCAGCTACGGTCGATTCTCATTCACCGGATTGCTTCCGAACGGCATCTCGAAGCGGCGAGTCAACCCATCGAGCCTGTGGTTGATCTCGGCGATGTCAGCACGGTGAACTGAAACGGGCTCCACTATTCTTGTTCACTCAAACTGAGCGGTTTGTTGGGAAGATTTCAACACAAAGGCGCAAAGCAATTGGGGTGATGGGCATTTGCTTGTATTCGCCAAAATTTCCAGGCCAATGATCATGAGAAATGAATTCTTGGCGTTCCTTCGCGATCTTTGCGCCTTGGCGGTGAAATTCCCTTCCCTGAAAACGCTCAGTTTGAGTACTTAGAAATTCAATTCGGTCATCAAGCTTGGCCGAGCGGTCAAGATCTTGAAGAGTTCGTCGGTGATGTAGGTGGAGACGATGGCGCTGTCGGGACCGATCTTGTCACCAGCAACTTTCGTGTTGGTGCCCGTGCCCGATCCACCCAGGACTTTGTCTGTACCACCTTGACCGAGAACGGTGTCGTTGCCTGCCCCACCGACGCAGGTATCGTTCCCTGCTCCGCCGAGGATCGAATCGTTGCCGTCGCCGCCCAGCAAGAAGTCGTTGTCGGCTCCGCCATTGATCGTGTCGTTACCGGCTTCGCCATCAATCAGGTCGAGCCCGGCACCACCGAGGATAGAATCGTTTTCGGTGCCGCCTTTGATCGTGTCGTTGCCATCGTCGCCGGAGATGGTGTCGTTGCCAGCTCGGCCTGCGATCTTGTCGTTCCCCGCACCACCCAAGATCGAGTCGTCGCCGTTGCCGCCGTCCAATGAATCGTCGTTGTTGCCACCGTCGATCGTGTCGTTGCCGTCACCACCCAGGATTGTGTCCTTGCCATCACTACCGGTGATCGTGTCGTTGTCGGCACCGGCGTCGATGGAGTCATCACCGATTCCACCGTTGATCGTGTCGTTGCCAGCTCCACCAGAGATGTTGTCGTTGCCGTCGCCACCCAGGAGCGAGTCGTTGCCCGCACCACCGGTGATCGTGTCATTCCCAGCATCACCCAAGATCGTGTCGTTCGCGGGTGTCCCTTGGACCGAGTCGTTGCCGTCACCCATGCTGACATTCAACGCCACCGTTGTGTTGACGGAGAGCGAGCCATCGACCGTGTCATCACCGGCTCCCGCATTGATGTTGAGCTTGGTGAGATCGGACACGCCGTTCAAATCACCGAGCGAGACTCGATCGTTGCCGCCACCCAAGTTCAGCGTGAAGTTCTCGACGCCAATCAAGTCGGCCCTGAACTGTGACAAGTTCAAACGGGCGAGACCGATCCCTGTCGTCGGTCCATTGGGAGCCCCGACGGCTGTGATCGTGAAGATGTCGGCCAGTGTCGGATCGGCGTCGAACGAGAACGAGTCGATGCCCCCTTGCCCATAGATTTGATCGTTGCCATTGGTGTTGGTGTAAATCAACAAATCGTCG
Source organism: Planctomycetaceae bacterium (assembly GCA_043738805.1). Taxonomy (GTDB): domain Bacteria; phylum Planctomycetota; class Planctomycetia; order Planctomycetales; family Planctomycetaceae; genus SXKJ01. The sequence goes on from JAYUFI010001119.1 coordinate 4,356, forward strand.
CCGGAGCCACCATAGAGCGTATCGAAGCCGTCACTGCCATCGAGCGAGTCATTGCCGTCATTGCCGTTGACGAGGTCATTACCGAGCCCGCCAACCAACGTGTCATCGCCGAGACCGCCACCGACGGAGTCATTGCCATCGTTGCCGTAGACCGTGTCGTTCCCGTCACCGGCGTCGATCGTGTCATCGCCCAGGCCACCGTCGATCGTGTCGTTGCCGCCACCGCCCAAGATGCTGTCACCATCGTTGCCGCCACGCAGCGTGTCTGAGCTTTCGCCACCGTCGAGCGTGTCGATTCCGTTGCCACCCAACAGGATGTCCGAACCGCCGTTGCCTTGGACGTTGTCGTTCCCGTCACCGGCATCGACCGAGTCATTTCCCGCACCACCGATGATACAGTCGTCTCCGATGCCGCCCGCGATCGTGTCGTTGCCGCCGTTGCCGTTGAGCGTGTCTCGACCATCGCCACCGACGAGCGAATCGTTGCCGTCGTTGATGTTCTGCGGATCAAGCATCAGATCGAGGCCACTGCCATCCGTCGTGATTCCGGCACTCAGCACGTCATCGAACGCCGTTCCCAGCAACGTGTCGCTGCCAAGTCCGCCCATCAGCGTGACACCGCCCAACGTGAACTGCGTCGCATCGAGCACGTTGTTGCTCACACCGCCGGACAACCAAGCATGTTCGATCGACATGAGCGTGATCGTGTCGTTTGGAATGCCCGTGAATTGAACTTGTGAGTTGGTCAACGTCTGGTTGACGTCCGCCGTGGTTCTGACGATGTCCGAACCGTCGGCACCGTTCAACGTGTCGAGGCCCGTGTCAGCAGACAGGGTGTCATCACCGAAGCCGCCATCGACCAAATCGTTGCCTGCTCCGCCACCAACCGAGTCATTGCCATCGCCGCCCGTCACGAGATCGTTATCAGCACCGCCGGTGACAGTGTCGTTCCCTGCCGCTCCACCAACCGTGTCTTGTCCGGCACCGCCGTCTAACACATCGTTGCCGTCACTGCCCGTCAGCAAGTCGTTGCCTGCATTCCCTTGGATGCTGTCGTTGTCGGCACCGCCATCGACGAAGTCGTTGCCGTCACCCGCGAGGATCGTGTCGTTGCCGATGCCACCAACGATCGAATCGTCGCCGCCGTTGCCGAGGATCGAATCTGCTCCGTCACCGCCGTCGATCGAGTCATTCGCACTGCCACCGTTGATCGTGTCGCCGCCGAGACCGCCATTGATCGTCGCCTTCAACGTCCAACCAGAGGCATCGATGGTGTCGTTGCCATCGTTGCCGTTGATCGTCAACGTGGAAACGAACGTCGCATCGCCGCCGGTCACTTGAATCGTGTTGTTGCCCGCGTTGCCGTTGACGATCAGCGAGGTCGTCGGATTCTTGAACGTCACGCTCTCGAAGGAGGGCAACGCGACACCGAGCACGCTGCTGATACTTGAATGGCCGGCGCTGCTGGAAACCACGAGGTTGTCGTTGCCAACCACCGGAGCATTGAAGACTCGATTGTTCGCGTTCGTCTCGTCGGAGATCGGTTCCAAGCCCGTGTAGTTGACTGTGAACTGAGTCCCGTTATCGAAGACCACATTGCCCGAATCGAACGCCGTCGAGTTGTAGGTCACGTTGTTGAACGTGAAGAGGTTCGTCGGATCGACCAGTTGCAAGGCATCCGCACCGACTTGTCCCAAGCCGTTCACCGTCAGGCCGTTCGTCGGAATCGGATTGCCGAAGCCGAAGTCAACCAAGAACAAGTCATCCTTCGCACCGGGATTCGCCGCACTGGCGTTATCGCCGTTGACCGTGATGGCGGTCGCGTGGCTGACCTGATTGATAACGTTGATACCCATTGTGACGGCCGCGTTGGCAAGATGAGCGGCGGTAGTCGGAGCTGCCAGAGTAAATACATTACCGGCCACGTTATTCACGTTCAGAATCTCGCCATCGACTTGAATCTGGAACGGAGCGGCTGGCGGGAAGTGTGAGGCATTCACCAATGTCAGCGAACCGGCTCCGATGCCGACACCGGCTTGCAAGAAGCCCGTGACCGTCAAATCGACTTCGATGTTCCCGACGTTGATTCCGTTCGGTGCAATGTAGATGTGCCAAGTATCGGGCGGCGGATCGTTATCGGTGATCGTACCGGTTCCTGGAGTCGTGTTGGTGGCGTCCAGTGAATGACTCACACCATTGACCGTCCCCCCTACCGCTTGCAGCACGAAGGTTTCAGCCGGAAATTCGTATCGCAGATCACCGAGAATTGTGGCGGTGACTGTTTGCGAGGTCGTCGTTCCAGAGAACGTCACCACTTGGTTGTTGATCGGCGTGAAGTCCTGGCCAGAAGTCGCTGTTCCTGACGCCGTGGAGACCAAAGCCGTGACGGTGGCTTGCGTCGGAGCCCCACCAGGGCCGGTGTAATAAACTTTGTGTGCCAAATTGACGGTGAAATTCAAGGGCACATTGTTGGGAGCCGGTGCCGGTGCAGGATCACCTTCGACCACACTGCCAGGGATGTTGCCCACGATGTTGAAGGCCAGATCGTCGTTGAAGATTGTGCCGACACCAGCCGTCTTGCCAAATACGAGTGGCAGCGTGCTGCCGGTCAAATTGACGAAGAAGGTCTCGTTGTTTTCCGCAATCAGGTCGCTGTGAACCGTGACGTTAATCATTTGCGACTGGGGGCCGTTCGGCGTGAAGGTCAACGTGCCCGGAGCGATGAGATCGAAGTCTAGCCCGGCGGTAGCCGTACCGGCAGCCGTCGCGTAATTCACGGTTTGAGTCCCCGTGATCGCGGCACCGATGATCGACACGGTGAAGGTGTAGGTGGTGTCGCCGGAGTCTCCTTCGACTTTGTTGACGTCAGTGATTTGGATGCCGGTGTCGTCAGTCACGATCGTGCCGACCGCTTGCGTCCGATCGAGCGTCACGTTGACTGGGTTCGTCAGATTCACAAAGAACTGCTCGGTCGGTTCGATCGACGTGTCGCCGTTGACCTCGACCGTGATGGTCTGGATCAGCGTGTTGGGCGCGAAGACCACCGTGCCGCTGGCGTTGATGAAGTCCTCGCCGGCGAAGGCGGAGTCACCTTGCAGCGAGTAGTTGACGCGGATCTCTTCGACGCTGGCTTGGCTGAGCGTGACTGTGAAGCGGAAGAGCGTCGAGCCGGAGTTTCCTTCGGCTTGCGTGACATCGCTGATCGTGGCGTGAATGTTCTGCAACTCGACCGCACCGACGTCGCTGTCGTCGTTGGTCGGACGCGGTGCTCCGCGTTGATCGGTCGTGTCACCACCGGTGTTGTCACCCGCATTGATCACCGGACTGCCCGTGCGTGGCTTGTTGGTCAACGTCGAGCCGCCATTGTCGGCCAGCGAGGCAATCACCGGATCAAACGGGCTCGTCGCCGAGCCGACTTGATCGTTGCTCACCGTATTCGCGAACCCAGAACTATCAACGTTGTTGCCGATGAAGTTGTTGCCGCTGGTCACGAACGTACCACGAACGTTCGGAGCGGTCGTGCCGCTGAGCGTCGTCGAGCTGTTGCGAGCGACGATCGTGTTCTTCACCGTCACTTTGCCAGCGATGCTGTTGGCCAACCCGCCGCCTCGATACGCAACGTTATCAACCACCGTGCTGTTGGTAATCGTGACTTGGCCAGTGAGCGTGTTGCCGATGCCTGCGTTCGTGCCAGACGAGTTGGTCGTCAACGTGCTGTTCGTGATCCCCAACGTGTCCTCGTTGAAGATCGCCGCACCGCGTGAGCTGGCAAAGTTATTGTTGAACGTGCTACCGCTGACCGTCGCCGTGTTGACGCCGACCGATGTGACCGACACGCCGACCGCGTAAGCCGCCGGAGTCGTTCCGCCGAAGCCGCGAGCCACCGTGAAGACGTTCCCGGCAATCGCCGTCACCTGCATTTGCTCGGAACCGATCTGAATCACAAAGCCCGTCGTGGTCGGGAAATTCGCGATGCTGGTCAACGTGATGTTAGCGGCGGCCAGCGGAACAATCGCCGCCAACGTCGTCGTCACGGCCGCGTTGTAGACCGCACCACCACGTGAATCAGCGAGGTTATCCGTGAAGGACGAATCGGTGATCGTCACCGTCCCGAAGTTGAACAAGCCACCGCCGTGAGTGTTCGAGAAGTTTCCCGCGCCGGTTTGGCCGACTTGATCGCGAATCAGCGTCATGCTGCCGTCGTTGTACAACGCACCGCCTTGCAGGATCGCAGTGTTTCCGGTGAAGACACTGTCGGTCGCGGTCATTGTGGCACCGACATCGTTGTAGATGCCGCCGCCATGAGCCGCAGTGCCGTTGAGGACATGCACGTTGGTGAGAATCAAGTTCCCTTGATTCAGGATGTCGCCACCGTTGTCGGTTGTCGAAGCATTGCCGTTGATCAAAGTCAGGTTCGACAAATTCAAAGTCACGCCGGAGAAGACCTGGAAGATGCGGTCAATCTGCCGTGCGTCGATGAAGGTCTGATCGGTCCCCGCTCCGATGATGTTGAGGTTGTCAGTGATGTCGAGGTCGCCCGTCTGTGCGCCGTTCTCATCGCGTCCGCCCAAGGTGAGCGAGTACGTCCCCGGACTGAGGATGATTGTGTCTTCGCCGGAGCGAGCGTTCGCCTGCATGATTGTCGCTCGCAGAGTACTCACGCCGTTGCGATCCGCGTTGATGCCGTCATTGATGTTCTCGTCGATCGTGTCTGTGAAGCTATTGATGATGAAGCCCGACTCGAACGCTCCGATATCGACCGTCGCCACGCCATTACCGTCGCCGTCGAAGATGCGGGTGAAACCGCGTTGATCACCCACCGTTGTGCCAACATTGTTGCCCGCATCACGAGCCGGGCTGCCGAACAGCAGGGCGTGCGTTTGGGTCGCACCACCGTTGTCACGCAGAACGTCAAGTTGCGGATTCACACCCACGATGTCGCCGTTGATTCCATTCACGAATGTTGCGACCACACCAGCGTTTTTGATCAGGTTGTTGCCGCCATCAACAAAGTTGGCTCCGGCAATGTCGGCTGTCGTGCCGCCGGCAACGATCGTGTTCTTCAGAGTCGCGGGGCCGAACGGAGGAATGCCTCCCAAGTTGTTCGCGATCCCGGCACCGGTGGGAGCTTGATTCAGATAGACCGTATCGTTGAGCAAATCGGCCGAGCCGAAGTTGGCCAGTCCACCGCCGCTGACCGCCGCTTTGTTCGACGACAATGTGCTGCTGCTCATCGTCAGACCAGCGACGCTGCTATTGAAGATCGCCGCACCGTTCTGAGCCGAGTTGTTGTTGAACGTGCTCGCGGTGATAACTGCGGCACGTGTCGAACCGTTGGTGAATTCGGAGTTGTTGTACAGAGCACCGCCGTCGGTCTTCGCCGAGTTGTTCGAGAGCGTGGTTTGATCAATCGTCAGCGAACTGAAGTCGTTGTTGAAGATCGCACCGCCACGCACGTCAGCCGTGTTGAGATCAAACGTGGTCTTCGACAGCGTCAGCGTTGAATTCCCTTGGTTGTAGATCGCACCGGCGTCACCCATCGAATGGTTCTGATTGAACAGCACGCTGCTGATCGCGACGGTGCCATCTTCGTTGTAGATCGCTCCACCCTGTCCTGGGACCGAGGCTGTACCGACGTTGTTGTTGAGGAACTCGACTCCCGCCACCGTCAGCGTTCCGAAATTCTGAATCGCACCGCCGCTGATGTTGGCCGAGTTCGTTGTGAACAAGCCATTGTTAAGCGTGAGCGTGCCGCCGACAGAATTGAAGATCGCACCGCCGACGTTGATCGCCGAGTTCAATGAGAACGTGTCGTTAGTCAACGTCAGAGTCGCGTCGTCGCTGTACAACGCACCGCCACTGCGGGCCGAGTTCCCTTGCAGAATGCTGTTGTTCAATTGCAATGTCGAAGAGTTTTCCAGATAGATCGCTCCGCCCTCGCCGTCGCCGTCGTTGTTGGAGTCCGACTTGTTGCTGGAGAACGTCGTGCTGCCGATCACGAGCGAGGCGGTCGCGTTGTTGTAGATCGCTCCGCCGTCTCGGCCAGAAGTGTTGCCCAATGCGGCTGAGCTACCGCCGAATGTCGCACTGGTGATCGACACTGTCGCGCTGTTGTTGTTGTAGATCGCACCGCCGTCGAGGGTCGCTGCGTTTGACGAGTAAGTGCCGTCAGCAATCGTGACGGTCCCGCGTTCGTTGTAGATCGCACCACCCTTGCCGAACTGCGAACCGCTCGTTGCCGAACCGGCCGAGTTGCCTTGCACGTTGGTCCGATTCAATGTCAGCGTCCCGTTGATACCGAGCAGATCATTACCGTTCGCGATACCGCCGCCGTTGCCGTCCGCGAAGCTCGTCAGGATATCGCTGTCGCTGATCGTCAACGTTCCCAAGTTACGAATCGCACCGCCGCTGCGTTCGAGGGTCACTCGACCATTTTGCATCTGCACGCTGGAGATCGTGACGACCGCATTCTGACGAACATCGAACACGCGATCGTTGTTGACCGCGTCGATCACCGTCGGATTGACGGCCAGTCCGAGCGAACTCGTCGTCGCATCCGCACCGACACCGATGATTTGCACGCGACCGGATGTTCCCACGAGGTCGAGATCGCCGATCGCATCGCCCACCGTCGCCGCGTTCTGACCGATCAGCCATGAATCGCTCGACACCGTCGCACCGAAGGCCACGCCCGCTGTTGTCTTCAACGCAGCACCGCTGAAGTTCAACACATAGTTGCCGTCGCGAGCCGATTCGTTGTTCGCAAACGAGAGCGTCCATTTCTGAGCCGCTTGACCCGAAGGCGTCGAGACTGGAGAGACCGGAGCGATCGTCGCCGACGCGAGGCTCACCGCTTGAGGACCGATGCCGGTGTTGTCGTCGTAGGTCATCGAGAAGTCGCTGAGTTGCACACCCGCGACGTTCTCCGAGAACTGCAACGTCACCGTCGTGACGGCACCTGCTCGCGGATCGGGAGTGACCGGGACGATTTGTGCGACCGGGACTTTATTCCAATTGATCGCGCCGCCCGCCGCGAGGTTGTTCGGAACCGTCGCAGTGTCGCGAATCGTGTTGGCTCCGACGGTCGGCGTGAGCGTCAGCACATACGCACCGTCCAACGCTGTCACCGTCGAAAGATTCAGCGAGGCGACCGTGCGCCCGCCGAAGTTGTTGTCTTGAGTGATCGTGATCGGCACCGCTGTGAGCAACACCGCGACACCGTTGCGCGTCAACGAGAAGTTCGCGATGCTGACGTTGTTCACTCGTTCGCTGAAGACGGCAGTCACCGTTCCAGCGTTCGGGAAGACCGTCGTCACCGGACTGATAATGACCGTCGGAGCAAACGTGTCTGCGCCGCGCACCCAGTTGACGTGGTCCACAGGTCCGGTCGAAAGCGCGTTCCCTTCGACGTCGATGATGCCCGTCGCTGCCGCGTTGACGCTGAAGTCATACAGCCCGTTCGTCGCGGTGAGCGTCGTCAGATCAATCGTGTATTGAGTGCTGCTGATCTTCGTGAAGAGTGCCGCCGTCAGAGGCACCGCGACACCGCCGCGAGTCAGCGTGAAGTCAGAGAAGTCCACTTGGCCGACCGCTTCGGAGAACGTGATCATGACAACTCCGACCGTGGTCGTCACCGGTGCGGTGGGGACTCCGGTGATGCTGGTGATCGTCGGGCGTGTCGAATCGACCGTCGTGCGATTGAGTTGATAAGTCTGACCGCCCAGGATGATGGCGTTCTCACCGGCGAGCGCGTTCGCTTCCATGATCGCCGCTCGGAGTGACGTATTGCCCAGGCCGTCAGCGGCGAGACCGTCACCCGGAGCGACGTCGATCGTGTCAGCCGTCGTATTGACGAAGAAGGTTCCGAACTCGAACGCACCGACATCGACGTTCGCGACATTGGGAGTGACCGGACCAGCGAGCAAACGCGGCGCGCCTCGTTGATCAGTCGTCGTCGTCGCACTGACGTTGGCGTTGCGACCGCGGTCGATGCCGATGCTGGTCTGTGCCGCGTTGCGAGTGAGTGCGTGGGTTTGAGTCGGGCCACCGTTGCTGGCGAGAGCTTGCAACAGCGGATCGGTCCCTAGCTGATCTCCCAGAACACCAAAGCCCGCCCCAGCAACGTTGGTCAGAACGATGTTGCCACCGAGCGACGTGAACGTTCCTGGCGCGACGTTGGCGATGTCATCGGCGGGATTGCCTGCAATCAAGCGGCTGTTGTTGGAGATGATCGTGTTACCGACCGTCACCGTGCCGAGGTTTCGTGAGACACCGGCACCTGCATTCAACGACTTGTTGAAAGCGATCGTGTCATTGATCAATCGCAACGTGCCGTCGTTGCGGATGCCGCCGCCAGCGCCGCTGGTTGAAGTGTTCCCGGAGATGGTCACTCCTTCGAGAGTGGCGGTCACCGTCGCACCGGCGATGTTCATGATCGCGCCACCGTTGTTGGCGGAGGTGTTGCCGTTGATCGTGCTATTGAGAATGGTCATCGTGGCGGTATTGCGAATCGCACCGCCGGTCGCGACCGCCGTGTTGTTGCTGATCGTCGTGCGATTGATCGTCAGCGTTCCGGAGTTGTTGATCGCACCGGCGTCGTCCTGCGACGTGTTGTTCTTGATCTCCGAATCGAGGATCGTCAGCGTTCCGGAGTTCTTGATCGCTCCGCCATCTTCGCTGCCGAGGACGTTGCCTCCCTGCAAAGTGACACCCTGCAAAGTCAGCGATGACCCCGCCAGAATTTGGAAGATGCGATCGCGTTGAGCCGCTGGCAAACCGCTGGCGTCGATGATCGTCTGGCCGACTCCCTTGCCGCGAATCGTCAGGTTGTCGCGGATGTCGAGATCGCCCGAAACCGCGAAGTCTTCTTGCACGCCACTGAGCGTCAACACATAGGTGCCGACTCCCAGTTCAATCACGTCATCACCGGCCAGAGCATTCGCTTCTTGCACGGCAGCACGCAACGAAATTTGGAAGCCTGCTGATGCACTGGAATCGACAACTTCGTTTCCCAGCACTTGGCCTGTGGTACCGACCGCATCGACTGCATCGCTGAATTGATTCGGGCGGATCGTGGCGTCCTTCGACCACGAAATTGTTTTCGCGTTCAACAGTGGTTGCAGCCCAGCGCTCATGATCAATCCGTTGGCCAAAACCGTGAAGGCATACTTGCCATCGGTGCCGGTCAGCGTGCTGAGATTGATGCGATACTGCGACGTCGTGATCTGCGTCACCGTGACGTTGTCCAACGACACTGGCAGCGGCGTATCGGTGCCCGTCAGCGATTGCCGAGTCAGACGGAAGTTCTTCGAGGCATCGGTCAGATTGATCCCTGACACAGGAACAGAGAAATTGATCGTCAGATTCTGAACGGCGCGCAACTTCGTCGCCGTGACTGGATCGGTGTCAAACAAGGGATCAGTGAAGACTCCCTTGATGCTGGTCACGGACGGATCGAAAGCGATCTTCGTCCACAACACTTGGCTGGCGATTCCTGATCCCGGACTGAACGTATCGAACAGCAGGTTTCCGGAAAGGTCTTTGATCGGCGAAACGGTGTCCGTGTTGACCAACGACAACTCGTAGTTGCCGCTGACGTCCGTGACCCCGGCCCCCGTCAGGTCGATCGAGAACGACGTCGCACTCAGTTGCGTGATCGTCGCACCGGTCAGCGGCACGACGACGAAACCAGAACCCGTATCGCGACGCAGACGGAAGTCGTTGATGTCGATCGGGAAGTTGCCAGAGACTTTTTGCAGCGGCTCGCTGAAGTTGACCACGACCACGCCCGCGTTTGTGCCAATCGGCGAGGCCACCGGCGTGATGATTCCCGTTGGCGGCACGTCCGGCCCGTAGGTCCAAACGTCTTGCGCGGCGACGTTGAATTTACCCACTTCTGGAGCCAGCAGATTACCCGCCGTATCAACCGCACCGGCGTTCGACAACAACGACACGATGTAGGTGCCGGGGTTATTCGTGACCGATTGCAAGTTCGCCACGTAACGTAGCGATGTTTCTTGGCTGAAGGGCAAGGCTGCCAAGCTGGGGAGGTTCTTCGCCCAGCGACCGCCACTGGTATACACGGCGTTGCCGGGAACCGGGACCAACCCCGTGGCATAGTCGAACAACTGGAAGGTGTTTGTCGTTACGTTCTTGACGGTGAAAATACCGTTCGTGTTCGTGTTGCCGGACACGCCGTAAATCGTGATCTGATCGTTAGCGACGAGGCCGTGGTTCGGCGACGTCACCGTAATCGTCGGAGCATTCAACGCACCGGTGATCAAGTTGCCGGTCGTCGGCGTGCCGTCGTCAAAAGCCAAGACATACTGACCGAGAGTCAGTCCGCTGACCGCTTCCGAGAAGATCGTATTCAACGCATCGACCGGAGCCTGTCGCGGGTCCGGTGCCACATCGACAATGTCGGCTGTCGGAGCCGAGAGATCAAGCACCCATGTCGCCGTGAAGCTGCTCTCGAAAGCGTTATTGGCCGTGTCGAAAATCCCCGAATTCACTGGGTTGACCGTCAGACGATACGTCCCCTGTGTGCCCGAAACCGTGCTGAGGTTCAACTCGTATTGGCTCGTCGTGTTCTGGAACAGTGGGATCGCGGCGATGTTGACCGTCGTCACGTTGCCCGACGCATCGGTGCGAGTCAGCGACAAGTCACCGATGCTGACACCCGAAACCGCTTCGCTGAAGTTGATCAAGACGGCCGAAACCTGCGTGTTGCTGGGCGTACTGGCCGGCGCAGTGACAATCGTCGAGACGAACGGCAGCGTCGTATCGACCGTCCATGAATCTGCTGCAGCAATGCCGACCGCGAAGTTATCGGTCACGATGTTGCCCGCCACGTCGATCACCGAAGTCACCGCCTCGGTGACGTTGAGCGTCAGCGGCTCATCCACGGTGACCAATCTCAACTGATAGTTCCCCGCCGCTCCGGTCAACTGATTCAGATTGAGTTGATACTGAGACGAGGTAACCTGCGTGACCGTGACGCTGCCCAAATCCACCGGCACAAAACCGCTGCCGTTATCACGCAACAACACGAAGTCGGTGATGTCCACTCCAGTAACCGGCTCGCTGAAATTGACCGTGACGATCCCCGCTGCTGAGTTGCGTGGATCGGGCGTCACTGGAGAAATGGTGGCGACGGGCCGCACATTGTCGATCGTGAAGTGCCGATCGACGGCGTAGTTCTGCAACACGCCACTCCCGTCAACCACTCGCGTCAGCGAGTTTCCCTGTCCGTTGAGTTGTGTGATCACATCTTGGATCGGTGTGAAACCCACGTTGGACGGATCGACCGACAACACTTGCAGCTCATAACTTCCAGCCGTGGCCGTCGGCACGGAGAGGTCGATCGTGTAGCTCTTGTAAGCCAGCGGATTGTTGGGGTCTTGCGACGCGGCCACCGGACTGACTGTCAACGGGACTCCCGGCGCACTTTCCAGCGGCACAACCACGCCATTTCGCAACAGCTTGAAGTCCGAGATATCCACGCCGGTGACGTACTCGGAAAAGTTGATCGTCGCCGGATTGATCGCGACTGGCGAAACCGATTGTGGGTCCGTAGGCACCATCACGGTCGCCGTCAGCAACGTCGGGGAATCGACGTTGGGGAACGAGAACGTTCCAGCGGCAACGACCGCCCACAGGCCAGTTGCGTCGTCAAAGTTATTCTGCGAACCACCAGAACCTGCGTTCGGATTATAGAACGGAAACGCCGAACTACTGCCTGACCGATCGAAGCCCGTTTCCACACGCCATGTCGTGGGACCGAGGGCTTCGTAAGAAAATTGAAAACCAAAGTTTGGCGCGAACGGCGCGGCCGTATCTGTATTCGTCGCTGTGTCAAAACCTGCTCGTAGGTTAGTGACACTGCGAGCGCGCTGCGTGTTCCCAAATGGTCCGGGCGGATTCGCGACAGCACCGTTGTTGCTGCGCGATTTCCACTGGGGTTCATCATTCGTAAAGAACGCAGTGTTCTGCACGTTGATGCCGTTGCCGGTATTGGCCGTGAAGACCATGTTCAAGCGAGACAACGGGTCGCGTTGCAGTGGCCCGTTATTAAAGTTACTCGTATCCCATGCGCCACCAGTGCTGCCGGGACCGGTGGATAAAAACGGCGCGACAAAGAAATCATTGCCGAAGTTACCTTCAAACGAGTTGTTGACAATTCGCGAATTGACTCGACCGTTGCCGAATCCGAAGGTAGCCACGGGACTGCCGCTATTCGTTCCGACAAGGCCGGGCGCACTGACCGTATTGCCGTCGCTACCGACAGCACCAACGCGTAAGACGAGTCCCGTTCCATTGAAGCCGCTGTTGATGCCGTTGTCCTTGATTGTGTTCTTATCAATGTTCAGCATCATATTCGGGCGAGCGAAGACATCGCCCGCAGCTTGCATCGCCACACCGCTGGATACGTTCTGGCTCTGAGCTTGATCAGCACTATTGACGACGTAAATCCCTTCCAGTGCGTTTCCATCGACCGTATTGCGTCCTGCTTCCGTGCCGTCGCCAATCTGAATTTGCAACGTTGGGCCGGTGTTGTTGTTGCCGCCCGCATTGAGCACATCAATGCCGCGACCGGCGTTGCTGTCGATGAAATTGTTTGTCATCAACACACTCGTGGTCTCACCACTGCCGAGTGACGAAATTTCGACACCATCGCCATTGTTGCCACTCGGAATATTTGTTTGAGCGGTGATCAAGTTATCTCGGATCGTCGCACTGACGACTCCAACGCCCGTGCTGATGAGATCGATGCCAATCCCTTGGTTGGCGACGATCGCGTTGTGCTTGATCGCGACAAGTTCTTGGTTCGACGTAATGCTCAACCCACCGCCGAGATTCGCATGAACAAAGTTGTTCGTGAATCCGAAGTCGCCGTTGTTGGTGCCGCCGACATTGACTCGGAGTGCAAACTGTCCGTTGTTCTCAAAGAGGTTGCCGAGCGAGAGACCGTCAGTGGAGTCGGTTCCTTCGAGGCCAATCTGAATCGGGGTCCGCGTCCCCGTCGCTTCGTCATACAGCCCGTGTCGGCCAACGATATTGATACCACTGTTGGTGTTGTTGGAGATGGTGTTCTTGATCCACGTGCCGCCAATCTGCCGTTTGTCGCTGCTTGCGTTTTGAACAGTGATCAGATTGATCCCATTATTTCCGTTGAACTCGATGTCATTGCCGATGATATCAACCAACATGCGCGCATCCGCGCGTGAGATCAATTCGATGCCGTCCAGCAAATTGCCCAGGTTGCTCCCCGCATTAAGGGCACCAATCGCGGTCAAGTTGGTGCCGATCGAGTTGCCTTTGATTTCAAAATCCAACAAGTCCACGCTGCCGTTCCGGCTATCCAGAAAAATTCCATGATTGGCGTTACTGAAAAGTTGGTTGCCTGAAATCGTGACCGCCCGGTTCTGGCCCACTTCTGGATTCACCGTCGTGAACGAGGCTTCGTCTTCCCGCTGAATCAAAATGCCGTCTTGGCCATTATTGGCGATGACGTTGTTGAGAATCTGCAAATCCTGAACGTTGGACTGTTCCTGAGTGTTGATGAACAGGCCGTTCAAATTGTTTCGCCCCGCGACACCGGCTTTCGTGATGCCGATGTAGTTGTTCTCAATGAACGACTTCCGCAGCACATTCGTGGCTTGCTGAGTCACGCTGGTGCCAAGCAAGCTGATCGACAATCCGTCGGGGGTATTCGCGGCGATGTCTTCGGTGCCCGTGATGACGTTGTTGTTAATCGTCATCGCACCGACCGCCGTGTTAATCATCGAGAGATCCACACCGCCGCGCCGGTTGCTGTCCACCGTGTTGGAGTCGAACAGCAGATTGAACGAATCAAATCCAGCGGCCGTGGGTTTGTCAGTGAACGACATCACGACACCCTCACGACGATTCGCCGCGTTGTTGCCAGTGAAGGTATTGCTGGAGACGCTTCCCAGAAACATCGTGTTGGCAGTCGTTGTCACCACGAGTTCGCGGCCGTTGTTCGACGCGGTCGTATTGGACGTGATGCCGTTCAAATCTCCGGCCGCAGTGCTGCGAACTCCCGTTGCGTTGCTTCCATTGAAAATGTCCAGCAACAGCGGCAGATCATTGCCGACTCCCACGACATCATTTCCGGTGACGAAAGCGGCAGAAGCCGAAGCCGTAATTTGCATCGCGACTGACGCACCGGTCGCGCTCGACAAATTCGAGATCGTGTTGCCGGTGATCGTGGCTCCCGCACTGTTGGTCGTGTAGCTGCCGAGGTTGCTGTCGGTGAGCGTGAGCACGATGCCATTGGCCGTGTTGGCGTTGGCGGCTTGGCCACCGTTAATCGTGTTACCGGCGACGTGTAGATTGGTCACGTCAGAACGCAACGCTCCGACGGCGTTGGTCGAGGTTGCGGCCAGGCTGATGCCGGTTGTCGTGGCCGTGATACTGGCCAAGTCAATGTTTGTGTTGTTGTCGATCGTTACCGCGTTGAGTGGTGAGTTGGTGGCGGCGATCGCCAGATTGCGGAAGTGCAAATTGTCATCGACTCGCAGATCACCGACCGTCGTCCGAGTGAAGTTGTAACTGATGCCGGACGCGACTCCGCTGGCGTCCTGAACGCTGTCGTTCTTCACGGCAGCTTGATCGACCAACGTCTGGAACGTGGCGTTCGCGGTGCTCGTCACGCCGATACCTTGCAATGTCGAATCGGCAAACGTCAGCGCGTTCAAGTGCGTGTTCTTGGTCGTGCTGCCCAGATTGACTTGCACGCCGGTGGCCGGAGTATTGACCGCCACCACGCCGGTCGAGCGAACGGTGGAGTCTTTCACCGTCACGTCGGCACCGGCGGGAGTCGCGATGTTTTGCAGGTTGATGTTGATGCCGTTGGCGTTCGTCGTCGTGACGCCGACGTGGTCCACCGTCAGTGATTCGAGCGCCACGTTGTTGATGTCGATCGAGATACCTTGAGCCCCCGCCCCGCCGACGATCTGCACGTTGTCGATCGTGATGTGCTTCAGCCCAGTGAGGTTGCTGAGGTTGATCTTGATACCAACTCCCGTCCCGCTGACGGAAATCGGCAGATCGGACGACGCGATGACGAGGTTGTCGTAATCAGAAATGCCGTCGCTGTTGGCATCGAGCGTGCTGTTGATGATGTTGACGCCGGGAGTTCCGGCAGTGCTGGTGAAGGTGGCCGCATCAATCACCAACGCCGTCAGCAGCGTTCGTTCTTCCAAGGCTTCGGCGATACGAACATGGCTCATCGTGGGGGACCATTGTTGGCCGGTTTGGCGACGAGCACGATTCAGGGATCGACGGCGGAGCAACTTGTGACTCAACGCACGAATCCAAGAGGTCAATATCATTCCAGCATCTCCCAGTCAGGTTGGCTCAGGGCTTTACGCGACACAACAGGTCTGTCGAGTCATCGGTTAGCCGCAGGGTGGATCACAGAATCAGGCACTTTCAATCACCCCGGAGGTGGGATTGTATGACTTCACACAATCCAACCTTGTCCGAGGTGGCGTTGGCCCGCACCCACTGACAAGCTTTGCGTTGACGAAACAGACCCGGAGCGCTCGCGGCGCAAAAGGGCTGATCTCTGTTTCGTCAAATAGAATTTTCCACTTTTTGAGGACTGGCGATTTCGTCCCCCAGGAGCAATCTCCACGAGCCTTCACCGTCCGCAATGCGTTTGATCGCTGGCTTCGCTGCGGAACGCTCTCGCGCTCCGTTGAGCAGACACGGTGCGACGGACGAATCTCGCTTAACAAGATCGTCCGGAACGACCGGCGTCTCCGGTGTGAGTCTCAAAACCTCTTTTGGCCCGCGTCTGCATCTACTCGGAAATGAAGAACGCCAAAGTGACGTCCGTCTCAACGTCAGTCAATCCCGCGATTCTGCGTAATTGGCATTTCGCAGTGGTTTCCCACAACCCCACCGAGCTTGTCTCGGTGGATCAGGGCTTCTGCACTATGAAGCACGACACGAAATCTCAGACTGCGTAGTGCAAAGGCCCGCGAGCCACCGAGGCAAGCTCGGTGGGGTCGCTTTCGAGCGGCATCTCAAACCAGCTTCTTCAATTCCCCAATCGCCGCGTTGTAGTCTACCAGCGAATCGAGGTTGGAGCTGAAGAACCAATCCAAATCACTGCCACCAGTCAGCGTGTCGGCGGCATTATCGTTAACGGCGGTCAACTTGATCGTCCCGTTGGCTCCGGTGTTATTCGAGCCGGTCGTGAGCGAGAGGTGAGCCACTCGCGTGGCGTAGTCGTTGCTGCCGGTCCATTCCGTCATGATCAGATTCAACGCGTTGGCGTTGTTGATGGCCGCAGCGATCGTACCACCAATGAGGATGTCGTCACCGGCATCGCCCGTGAGTGTGTCCTTGCCCGCTCCGCCGATCAGCAGATCGCGGCCATCGCCACCATCGAGCGAATCAGCTCCCGTTCCGCCAATCAAGATGTCGTTGCCGTTGCCACCATTCAGAGTGACCGAACCGGCTGAGAAGGCACTCGCTCGCAGCGTGTTGTTGGAATCACCGCCGATGAGCTGTGCCGTTTCGACAGCGGACAACGTCAGCGTGCCGTAGCCGGTGCTGACCAGCGAGGTATTCGACAGGATCATGTCGGTGTTGCGAGCGGCGATGATCTTGTCTGTGCCGGCCGCTCCGGCGATTGTGCCGCCACCGGTCCAATCACTGACATCGAAGGTGTTGTTGCTCGTACCACCGGTCAGGCTGGCCAATTGGAAGTTCGCCAGCGAGTCCGTGCCGACGCCGACGAGGCTCGTGTTCGTCAGCACGAAGTTCACGTTGGTCGTTTCCAACAGCGTGTTGGTCTCACCGACACTGCTGCCACCATCGAGCCTGTCATCGCCCGCTCCGCCGGTGATCGTGTCGTTTCCGGAATTCCCCAACAACGTATCGTTCCCCGCTCCACCGACCAGAACGTCGTTGCCTGCATCGCCGGTAAGATAGACCGGCTGCGTCAATGTCGGAGCCGCTTTCAGCGTGTCGTTTCCGTCTCCACCAATCACGAAGATATGTGACTGATTTGCTTGCGCATCCAGCGAATTGATCTGCACCGTATCGTTCCCACCTCCCATCAAAAGATCAACAACGTCCGACACAGACAGGAACGTGACGGTGGGAGCTGAGTCGGACGTCATCACGCTCAGACCATTATTACTGTTGCCATCATCGGC
>JAYUFI010001120.1:0-1094 GCA_043738805.1 Planctomycetaceae bacterium
CGAGCAAATCGGGACCAATCAACAGATCGCCGAACGCTTCTCGCAAGTCGTGCTCCGTGACTTGTTGCTTGGCGATACTCTGAAGTTCCATCGCCTTCAGATAGTCGCGGAGCGTCACCGGTGCCGAACCAAAATAGGTGCATTCTTCGACGTATCGCCGGGCTCGTTCGCGGCCCTGCTCGGTGATCCCGTATTCGTAGTCCCCCATGTCGGCCGAGTTTAATAGGGCCAGCAACTGGTCGTACTTGAGTCCCTTGACGATGGGATCGACGACGCCAAACGGCAGACGGATCTGCTGAGCGATCGCACGGCCGCTCGCGGCCCCCTTCTGCAGCAAGTACTTCAGGATCAGTCGTTCGATATCGTCCGCCGTCAGGCCAGTCTCGGAAAGCGTTTCGGGAGCTTTGGGTGAAAACGTTTCCGTCGCTGTCGTGTGACGCGAACCGAGCAGCGTTTGCACTCGGTTGAATAATGCTGAAAGATGCGAATCCGCTCGAACCGCGTCAGGGACGTGCCGTTTGGGTAGC
This sequence comes from Planctomycetaceae bacterium, assembly GCA_043738805.1. Classification (GTDB taxonomy): domain Bacteria; phylum Planctomycetota; class Planctomycetia; order Planctomycetales; family Planctomycetaceae; genus SXKJ01. The sequence continues at coordinate 528 of JAYUFI010001120.1, forward strand.
CACGCAGTGATCGGATCGGTTTCGGGAGTTGGCTCGGACTCGACGGAGCTTGATGGCGACTCGTTCGACCGCCGCGCGTCCGCCGCCGAGTCGTCGTCGTCGCGCGACGCCTCGGATGCCTGAACGGCGGCATCTCGGCCGGAACTGTTTGGGGCGTCCATGATGATCTTCGCAAGCTTCAAGGCCGTGTCGGCACAGACCGCCGCAGTGCTCAAATGAGCCATGTTGGGGTTGCGGTCTCGGCCATTCCGTGACGGTCAAATCTCGCTCTTGCCTCGGAATTACTTTGCCAGTACGCCAGTAAACATAGGTCGAGTTATGGCGCCGGGGTCGAATTCGATCGGAGCGGATTTCAAGATTGTTGGTTTCCGATTTCACAAACAACGAACGCCACGGAAATCTTGCCGTCGTGTCTCGGTTGATTCGGTCGAAATCCGTCTGGACCACGGAACTCTGAACGCTGTCCCGTGGGTCAAAACGTCATGGCAGGAAGCTCGGAAAGTTCTGCGGCAACGGCTTGGGCAAGCTCGTCGATCTCATGCAATACGGACTCGATCTTGTCGTGGC
>JAYUFI010001121.1:0-3082 GCA_043738805.1 Planctomycetaceae bacterium
GACACTGCTGCCATACTCATGAGTTGTCATCCTTGACTGAGTCGCTCGTTCGCGAACTCCCGTCGCACAGGCGGCTCGCCTGTGTGATCTCTCCGCTGAAATCACAGGCAAGCCGCCCAATGGCCCTTACTTTGTCGCCTTTCGCTCCGCGAAAGGGCGTTCTTTCGCGGAGCGAAAGACGACAATCCTGCGGTTCGCAATCTAAAGTAAGTGCCATTGGACAAGCCGCCCGTGCGACATTTCGGCTCACTTTGAGCGGCGGGTTATATGCCCGTTCAAAAAAACGAGTCAATTGGGCACTGGCGGCAGTACTCAACGGCGGTTTGCAGAAGCATGGTGGTTCAGACGAGAAATCGTGCGTTCGAGGCTGCTTGCTCGCTTGGGAGGCCAACTCTAAACTACGCCGCCTCTTTGGGGACGGTTTTTCAGCGGAACGCCTTGCGGGACTTCGGGTCACGGCATTTTGTCGCTTCAGACCAGACCGCATTTTGAACGATCCGCACACGCTCGAACTTCGGATTTGGACTTCAGTATGGATTTTTCGTCGATGATTTCGTTGCTGGCCGACGCGGAGCCTGCGGCACAGCCACAGCCACAAAATTTTAGTGAACTGTTGCGGGCAATGATGCCCATGTTCCTGATGATGGCCGGATTGATGTATTTCATGCTGATTCGCCCGCAAGGTCGTGAACGCAAACAGCGTGAAGCATTGTTGAATGCCCTCAAAAAGAACGACCGCGTCGTGACGTTTTCCGGGATCATCGGCACGGTGACGAGCTTCTCGAACGACGGCAAAGAAGTGACGTTGCGAGTGGACGACAACGTCAAGCTGCAATTCTTGCGGAGCGCCATTCAAGGCCCCTTGTCAGAGACACCTCCCGCCGAAACGACCAAGCCCTCTGCTAGCTAACTTGTCACGGATTCTCAAAACACCCTGAGCTTTTGAAACTGAATTGGGGATAAGACTCAATGAACGATTTTTCGATGGGACTGACGCTCTTAGCAGCGGCAGATAAGGTTGCCGAGAACGTCAATACGGCTCCGGTGGTGAATCTCGGTGCTCGACTGCTGATCTTGCTGGCGATCTGTGTGCTCCCTTATGTGGCGGGAGCTTTTTTAGCGCGAGCGTTGCGTCTGAAGGAATTTTCCAACCGTATCGGTACGGTGTTGTTCTCCTTCACGCTCGGTTTGGCACCGTTCGTTTTCGCGATTGTTGACGCTGGCGAAATTGGCGGTTGGAAAAACGCGATGCGACTCGGCATTGACCTCGCGGGTGGTACGAACTTGATCTATCAGGTCGAGACCAAAGACGCGATCGCCGAAGGAAAACACATCGACTCAGCGATGAATCAGTTGGTGCAGACCATTCAGAAACGCATCAACCCGTCGGGCACAGAAGAAGTCGCCGTGCGTCGCGTTGGTGCCGATCGTATCGAAATCATCATTCCCGGAGCTGATCAAGGATCTGTCGCGGACAAGAAGCGTAGTATGACTCGGCTCGGCAGCTTGGAGTTCGGCATCGTGGCCAACTCGCGCGATCATCGAGCCATCATCGCTCAAGCAAACGCCCTTCCGAAATCCGAAGACAAGCTGAGTGACGGCAGCCGCATCATTGCTTCGTGGCGAACAGTCTCTAGGGATGGGGAAGTGCCCTCAAGCGGCTCTGCGCAGAACGCGACTCGTAATGTGCAACGCAAAGACCTGAAGTTGGGCAAAGACGTTCCCGTCACGCAGGTCTTGATCCTTCAAGACAAAGAAGACGATGCGGTCACGGGACGTTTTCTGACACGGGCGACGATCGGCCTTTCCGAGTCGGGAACTGCGGCCGTCAACTTTTCATTCAACGGTGAAGGTGCCTCGAGGTTCTTTCGACTGACGAACGCCAATCGGCCCACAATCGACGGTCAGCACAAGCGGCAACTGGCAGTTCTGCTCGACGGTCAGTTGCATACGGCCCCGAATCTCAACTCGACAATTCGTGAAAGCGGTCAGATCACCGGCAATTTTTCATCGCAAGAGCTGCAAGCGTTGGTCGGCGTACTCAATGCTGGCGCGTTGGACCTGCCGATCAATCCGGAACCGATCAGCGAGTTCTCAATCAGTCCCCTCTTGGGTGTTGATGTGCAACGTAAAGGGATGATGTCGATTTGGTTGTCGTCGCTCGGCGTGTTCATTTTCATGTTGGTATACTACCGATTTTCGGGCGTCATTGCTGACCTCTCATTGATTTTGAACTTGGTACTGATTCTCGGTTCGATGGCGATCTGCAATGCGACGTTCACGCTGCCCGGTTTGGCTGGCATGGTGTTGACGATCGGTATGGCTGTCGACACGAACGTGCTGATCTACGAACGAATGCGCGAAGAAATGGCTCGTGGCAGCAGCCTGAAAATGACCATCTTCAACGGCTTTGACAAAGCGTTGTCCGCGATCGTGGACTCAAACATCACCACGTTGATTGCGGCAGTTGTGCTCTACATGATCGGTACGGACCAGATCAAAGGCTTCGCCGTGAGCCTCTTCATCGGTATCACCATGAGCATGTTTTCGGCCTTGTACTTCGGCCATTTGATGTTCGATATCGCCGAACGCAAACGCTGGGTCAAAGAACTGAAGATGGGCAAGCTGATTGGCGTGCCGCAGTACGACTTCATCGCCAAGATGAAAACTGCCGTGACATTTTCGGTATCCTTCATTGTCCTTGGTGTTGCGTTATTGCTCGCTCGCGGGACCGAAAGTTTGGACATCGACTTCCGCGGCGGCTCAATGGTGACGTTCCAGTTCAAAGACGCGCAGCAAATTGACGATGTGCGAAGCAAGCTCAGTGCGACGTTCTCGAACAGCATGTCGCTCGAACGACTCGCCCTCGCGGATGAAAAGGCTGCGGCAGAATCCGGCAAGCAGTTTCGACTCCGCACGATCGAGCAAGACGTCAATAAAATCCGCGAAGGCATTTCTCAAACTTTTGTTGACGGCAAATATGAATTGAAGCGCGTCACGCTCAACTTCACCCCGTTGGCGAAAGCCGCCGAACCCAAAGACGTTTCCAAGAACGAATCCGCCGCCGCGACTGCTGGAGTGG
>JAYUFI010001122.1:0-1091 GCA_043738805.1 Planctomycetaceae bacterium
TATACTATTGGAAGCCAAAGCCTTCCACCCAACACGGTCAGCCCGGAATCACCTCAATATTCTAGCTACCGAAGGCGGAATCCCGACCAAACGCGTCGATGAAGTACTGGACATTGTCGGTCTGAAAGAAGTGGCCAAAAAGGCACCGGGCAAGTTTAGCCTCGGCATGAGCCAGCGACTGGGTATTGCGGCCGCTTTGCTCGGCAATCCTAAATACTTGATGCTCGACGAACCGGCGAATGGTCTGGACCCGACTGCCCGAATCGAAATGCGGCAACTGTTGATCGACCTTGCCGAGCGCGGGAAAACGCTCATCGTCACCAGTCACATTCTTCCCGAACTCGCCCGCATCTGTCACCGTGTGGCGATCATTACTCGCGGCAAACTGCGAGCCGTGGGCACACTCGACGAAATCGCTCGCCAACTCAGCCCCCAACGAACGATTGAAATCTTACTCACACAAGCCGAAGAAATTGAACCGGCACGAGCAGTCGTGGCGAAGTGCGTCGAATCCGAAGCGACGATTGAGCCTTCGGTTGCCGAATTGGCCGTCCGCATTCGCACCACCAAAACGGATGCGGAGTTGGCATCGTTGCTGGCGAAACTGGTGGAAGCGGGCGTGAAGATCGTGCAGTTCCGCGAGGTCCAATCGGATCTCGAAGAAGCGTTCATGAGTGTCGCCCGCAGCGACGCGGCAGGGAGAGCCGCGTGAACCCGATCGTCCGTCGTGAATTGCTCGACCTCCTTCGCACACGAACTGCCGTGATGGCGATTGGCTTGCTCGCGGCCACGGCCGCTGCAATGGTGCTCGCCCGTTGGCCCGCAGCCGGAGTCGGCGACTTGAGCGGTGCCTCAGCACTGCAAGTCTTGCGTGTCTTCGGTTACGGTCTTCTCGCCAGTCTGATGCTCATTCTCCCATCGTTTCCGGCAACCAGCATCGTTCGCGAACGGGTTCAAGGCACACTGGCATTGCTGCTCAACTCACCGTTGTCGGTGTGGTCGATAGTCAGTGGAAAAGTAGGTGGCGTACTCTGTTTTACGGCCATCCTGCTTGCCGTCACACTGCCATCTGCTGCCGCATGTTACACGCT
>JAYUFI010001123.1:0-3078 GCA_043738805.1 Planctomycetaceae bacterium
AATCGGCTCGTCACGCGGAGCGATGACGGCTACGTAGAATCTCATCACAGCCGTTCGGAGCGTCCACCCTCGCTGACGCTTCGGGTTTCATGAAGCAGGCGGGCCGCCTGCTCTACGTTTTGGGGACGCTGCTATACTCACCGGCTCATTCGTTTGGGGAGTTTGAATCATGGTCTCTGTGGCGCGGACATGTCGGTTGGTGACGTTGGGTTGCAAGGTCAACCAATATGAAACGCAGCTTGTCACAGAGGCGTTGCTGCGAGCGGGATTTCGTGAAGCGGGTGAAGACGAGCCAGCGGACTTGTGCGTCGTCAACACTTGCACGGTGACGGAGAACGCGGACTCGCGCGGGCGGCAGGTTGTGCGGCAGTTGGCTCGCGAGAATCCAAATTGTCAGACGATCGTGACCGGTTGCTATGCGACTCACGATCCGGATTCCGTCGCGAAACTGCCGAACGTCATCGAAGTGGTTCCGGACAAACGCGAACTGCCCGACGTATTGCTGAGGCTGGGCGTGGCTGAGTTTCCGACAGGGATCAGCCGCTTCGATGGGCACAAGCGAGCGTTCGTCAAAATTCAAGATGGCTGCATCCTGAAGTGTTCGTACTGCATCATTCCTCACGTTCGGCCTCGTTTGGAAAGTCGTTCGCCGCACGACATCGAAGAGGAAGTTCGGCGGCTGATTGATTACGGGTATCAAGAAATTGTGCTGACTGGCATTCACGTCGGGCATTACGGAGTTGATACGACGCGCGGACGATCGGGACTCGAACCGTTTCGGTTGCGGCATCTGTTTCAGCAGCTTGATCGCATTCCCGGCAGTTGGCGGCTGCGGCTGTCGAGCATTGAAGCGGCGGAAGTGACGGATGACTTCATCGCCGCCGCCGCCGATTGCGAGCACTTGTGCCCGCACTTTCATCCGGCGTTGCAGAGCGGGTCGGACACCGTACTCGCGCGGATGCGGCGGAGATATCGTATCGGACGGTTTCTGGAGACGGTCAACAAGATGCACTCGAAGCTGTCGAATCCGGCGCTCACGACCGACATCATCGTCGGCTTTCCCGGTGAGACGGACGCTGAGTTTGAGCAAACGCTGGAGACCTGCCGAAAAGCGGCGTTCATGAAGATTCACATCTTTCCGTTCAGTCGGCGTCGAGGAACTCGTGCGGCAACGATGCGCGATCAAGTCCCCGCGTTGGTGTTGAAATCTCGGTGCCAGGAACTCGCGAAGCTCGAAGCAAACCTCGCGGAACAGTATCAGCAGACTTTGTTAAATTCGGAGATCGAAGTGTTGATCGAAGGACTTTCCGAATCGCAACCGGAATTCGTCTTTGGCACCGATCGTCGGTACGCGACAGTGGAATTGCCCGGAAATCGGCAGGATTTTGGCCATCTGGTCAACGGGCGAGGTGTGGCAATCTGGAATGGGAAGTTACAAGCGAGCCGATTTTCTGAGCCGAATCTGACGAGCGTCTTTGCTCCGGAGTGCTTAGAATCCGTCGCCGTTTGAGCGGCTCGGCTCTTGAGGGAGGATCTCTCTGCCGAATGGAAACTTCACGACGAACTCGGAACGTCAAGGTGTGACTTATGGCTCTGCCAGATCGGCCAACGGTTTACATAACGCTGGAAGAACGCGGCGATGTCCTCGTGGTAGGCTTCACCATGCGGATGCTCAACGACGAGGAAAATATCGAACAGCTCGGACAGGAGTTGTTCTCGCTTGTCGAACAATACAACTGGCTGAAGCTGGCGCTTGATATGTCGAGCATCGAGTACCTCACCAGTTCGGTGATCGGCAAGCTGATCACGTTGCACCGCAAGCTGCATCGCAGCCAAGGGAAGCTGGTGCTGTTCAGCCTCAGTCCGGGAGTCGATTCGATTCTGGCCACGAGCAAGTTGCTGAATTACTTCACGGTTGCCGCCGACAAAGATGCGGCGCTGGCGTTGTTCGTGTAGCGAAGGTTGATCGTGACGCCGCTTATTGCCATTGAAGGGATCGACGGTTCGGGCAAAGGGACTCAGGCCAAGGCTTTGACCGATCGCTTGGCCGCCGCCGGACGCCGCGTTGAATTGCTGAGTTTTCCCCGCTACCGCGAAACGTTATTCGGTCACGCGATCGGTGACTTCTTGAACGGTCGCTTCGGACAATTGAACGAAGTCCATCCGTTTCTCGCATCGGTGCTGTACGCGGCGGATCGTTATGAGTCCAAAGAGGTGCTGCTCAAAGCACTCGCACACAACGAGGCGGTGATCTGCGATCGCTTCGTTCCATCGAACTTGGCTCACCAAGGTGCCAAGCTGAGCGGCGTTGAACGCGACGAATTGTTGCAGACAATTCAACGCATCGAGTTCGACATCTTCGCCCTGCCACGACCGCAGTTGATCGTGCTGCTCGATGTTCCCGTTGAGATCGCGCAGCGAAACATCGCCGCGAAGAAGCCTCGCAGTTACACCGACAAAGCGGCAGACCTGCAAGAAGCTGATGGCGAGTACCTGCAACAAGTCCGCGATGTGTATCTGCAATTGGCGAGCGAGAACGCCAATTGGTATCGCGTAGAATCTGTCCGCGACGGTCAACAACGGAGTGTGGCCGACATCGCCGATGAAATCTTCAATCGCGTTGCTCTCGAAACTTTCGCCGACTCCGGCTCACTCAATTAGCGCCGGCAACGTCGTGGGCTTACCGAAACTCGCCCACTGAGTCTTCGGAGTGCAGCCCACGATGATGACCGCGAGTTGGGTCAATACGAATACGCCGAGGGCCTTAAGAACTCCTTCGGTGAAGCCGTAACTGTGCAAGCCCACACCGAGTTCGTTGACGCCAAACCAGGACCAACTGGTGGTGATGTTGCCGACAATCGCTAAGACTGCCATGCCGCGATCTTTCACCATGCCGTCCCAGCGAGCATGCAAAACGACGGCGTTCCACAACAGGATAATGAGCGCACCGTTCTCCTTCGGATCCCAGCCCCAGAAGCGGCCCCAACTGTCGTCGGCCCATAGGCCGCCGAGTACCGTTCCCACGAAGCTGAAAAAGATGCCGAAACAGAGCGTCCCGTAAATCATGCGGGAAACGTT